>NZ_FMDK01000396.1 GCF_900091995.1 Streptomyces sp. MnatMP-M17 | reverse complement strand
GCGGCGGCGGCGAGAGCGGCGGCGAGCACGGATCGGCGCGAGGTGGATCTGGTCACGGGACCTCCGGTCGAAGGCGGGAAGAGCAGAGAACGGAGAGAGCGGAGAGAGCGGAGAAATATGAAGGGCCGGGAGATACGAAGGATCGGGAAGAGCCGGCGACTGCCCGGCAGTCGCCACTATCTCGGTTCGTGACGGGCTTCTGCCAGCGATCCGCCTCGCGTCGCCCTGTCAATATTGGTCTCCACCACTGGCGTGACCTGGGACCTCGTAGGCTGGGCGGATGACCGACCTGACCGAGGCCGCCGCTGCCCTGCGCGCCCTGCCGCCCTCCTGCGGGCCCGTCCGGCTGATCGCGGTCGACGGTCACGCGGGCTCCGGCAAGAGCACCTTCACGGGGCGTCTCGCGACGGCACTCGGCGGCGTGCCCGTACTGCGTCTGGACGATCTGGCCACGCACGAGGAGCTGTTCGCATGGACGGAGCGGCTGACGGAGCGGATCATCGAGCCGCTCGCGCGGGGCGCGACGGCGCGCTACGAGGCGTACGACTGGACGCTGCGGCGCTTCATCGAGCCGCGTGAGCTGCCCGCGGATCCTGTCGTACTGATCGAGGGCGTGGGCGCCGGGCGCCGGGCGCTGCGGCCGTATCTCGCCCGGCTGCTCTGGATGGAACGGGCCGCCGAGGAGTCCTGGGAGCGCGGAAGGCGGCGCGACGGTCCCGGGCTGTCCGTTTTCTGGGACGGCTGGACAACGGCGGAGACTCGCCATTTCTTGGCGGACCCGTCCCGGCCCTTCGCGAATGCGCTGGTGCGGGAGGTACGGGAGGGATACATGATGCTCCCGGGGCCCGTTTCGACCGCGATGCAGGACCGGACCATCACCCACGGTGATCAGTTTCGGCCGCCATACTGAGCAGTCGGAAATCGACCCCGGACGAGTGTCCAACTCCGCTTGACCGAGGGGCCGGACAGGTCTTACGTTCTCAATGTGCGGCTTTTCGGAGTCGCCGCAGACGCGAAGCCCCCGGTTGTTCCCCCGTGATCGGGGGCTTCGTTCTGCCCTCGTCGCCGGTTTCCGGCTCGCGTGTATCCCCGCCCGCTCACCCTCGGTCACTGCTGTGGCCTCTGAGTGGTGCCCTTAGTCGCACACCCTCTGCGCAGGTACGATGCCTTTCGGTACGGTCAATTCCCGTCCGCCAGAAGGTGGTTCAGCACGCTGCCGACGGGCGCCCGCCCGGCGGGACAATCCGGGGGCACGGTTTGTTGTGGGGGAAGGCTGATGGAGAGCGGCAGCGGCATCGGCACACAGGGCGGCGCCGCCGCTCCCGCCGACCTCGCCTGGGCGCGCGGTGTGGACGCGTACACGATGGGGGCCTATCCCCAGGCGGAGGAGGAGTTCAGGACCGCCGTACGGCTCGATCCCGGGATGGCCGACGGCTGGCTCGGGCTGCACGCGCTGCGCATCGACACCACCACCGCGCTGCTGCACATGTACCGCCACCGCGACCGCTTCGGTGAGCAGCGCGCCCGCCATCGCCGTACTCTCAACTCCTGGTACTGGCTGGGCTGGTGGGTCCAGCCC
>NZ_FMDK01000015.1 GCF_900091995.1 Streptomyces sp. MnatMP-M17 | reverse complement strand
TCCCTGGCGGCGATGGCCAGCAGACAGCGGCGGTAGGCGGTCCGCAGCGACACCGGATCGTCGGCACCGGCGAGACCGAGTTCGAACTCCTCGACGCCGGGATGCAGATCGGCCAGTTCATAGGTGACCAGCGCATGCCAGTCGCCCGGATGTCTGGCGAGATGGTCGCCGAGCGCCTCGGACGCGCCGAGCACGCCGAGCAGCCGGTCCCGCAGCGGCTTGGCCGTCACCAGCGTGTCCAGCAGCATCGTCCGCTCGTCGGGCTTCTGCGCCTCGGCCAGCCGGACGAACCCGCGCAGCGCGAGATCGGGATCGGCGGTGGCGCCGAACGCGTCGAGCAGCAGCGGATCGGACCGTACGATCGCCATCTCGGGCTCGTCGAGCAGCCGCTCGGCGGCGGAGGGATCGATGAAGCCGTGCCGCAGCAGGCGGATGAACGTACTGCTTCTGCGACCCGGCACTGTCATACGCCGTCTCCTGTCCGCGACCGTGTCCAACCGGCTCTGTCCGACCGACCCGAGGATTCGAGCCTAGCCTCGATCTTTCGTGACGGTCCGCCGATGTAGTCGGTGGACCGTTTTGCTTTCTGTGGCTGATGGTGGGCAGGCCGAGGGCGCGAGTGTCGTCTCGGGTGGACGCCGAGTTCCACTGCTCCGGTCTGGACTGGTTCCTTCGCAGGGGCGGGAAGGTGCTGGTCGGTCGGGGTTCGGCAGGAGTGCGAGTCGTTCGGGGGCGGTGATGACCTCGCCGGTCCAGGGCCGGTGGCGGGCGAGGGGGAGGATGCTGCGCCGGCCGGTGGTGACGAGTTGCCCGGCTGTGGGGAACAGGCGGAACCGCAGACGGCGGGGCTCCCAGAGGCGGGCTTGGCCGGTGAGGGCGATCATGGGCATCCAGGCCGGCAGGTCGAGTGCGATCGGGACGATCTCGTCGAGCCAGACCTGGTTCTGTGCGGTGTCGTGCGGGGGCAGGTTCCGCAGGCCGGTGGCCCGGGCGGCCCGGATCCGGTCTTCGGCCCGGGCGCGCAGCCGGTCACGGAGCTCGAGCTGGGCAAGCGGGGGGCCGGCGGTGTCGGTGGCGAAGCAGGTGATCCGCATGCCGTCCGCGTCGGTGATCCTCAACTGGGCCCCGGGATGCGGCCGTTCCTTGCGGACGATCAGCCGTACGCCCTTCGGCCGGCCCTCAAGGATGGTGCCGGTGAGTTCGGCGACCCACGCTCCGTCGCGGACTTCGCCGCTGGTCTCGACGGCCGGGGTCCAGGCCGATGTCGGGATCTTCAGGACATGCTGGTGGACGGCCTCGGTGATCACCATGCCGACGGAGTAGGACAGCCGACGCCCGCGCCGGGCGAGCCAGGCCATGAACTGGTGGGTGGCGCCCGCGGAGTTTGCAGCGGATGGGGGTCTGCCGCCCGCGCCGGTATTTTTTGGGCAGTTGGGCAGTTGGGCAGTTGGGCAGTTGGGCAGTTGGGCGAGTGCGAGGCGGGTGGTCTCGATGTGGTCGGCGGCAGTGTTCGAGCCCGCGTTCCCGGGCCTGAGCAGAGCGGCGACGGGTTCGCCGGCCCCGCCCGGCCCGTGGTCGACAAACCCCGTCAGCGGGTGGTGACCGTAGGTCTTCTTCCAGGTCGGGGCGGCATCCTGCTTGTCGGAGTGGGCGACGACCAGGACTCCGTCCAGGTCCACGGTCACCTGCCCACCGGTGTCTGGTGCCCGCTGGCAGGCCAGCCTCCAGGCCCGTTCGCGCACTTCAGATCGTGCGGCGCGGAGGGTGGCCAGCGCCTCGCCCGCGCGGTGGCGAGCGTGTCGATCAGACGGGAGACCGTCGGGTAGGAGGCGACCGGCCCGAACACGCCCGGCTCGGCCCGCAGCATCCCGTTGTCGGTGAGGCAGTCCCCGCCCAGCGCGACTGCCAACGCGAGATCCACGAGTAGTTTGCCCGGGTCGTGGACAGCCCGCGGCTTCCGCCAGGGGGCGAGTGCTACGGATATGGCCTCGTCGAGGCCGGTCTTACGGACCGTTTCGACCAGCAGGACCGAACCGGCCCGCGGGACCACGGCCCGGCCGTCGTCCCGGACGAAGACAGAAGACATGGGGATGGGACCCGATAGGCTTCTTCACCTAGAAAGTGCCTCCGACAGGGGCGGGAACAAGGACCTCAGCAATCCTCATTCTCACTGGTCAGGGGCACTTTCTCCTTGCCTGATCACCAGCCGGACAGCCCGCTTCATGAAAGCGCGAGGTTAAGGAACTCCTCGGCCACGCCCACATCGGCGTCTACGCCCACGTCCGACTCCGTCTCCAACGCCAGGCCATCGACACCCTCAACGTCGCACTCGGCGGGGTCGCCAACCTCCCCGACGACCCATCCACCACAGCCGTCGTCCGCTGACGTTGCCGTCAGCGTTGCCGTCAAACCGTTGAAGAGCCCCACCGAAACACTCGGTGGGGCTCTTCAGGCCGATCGACTCACCTCAAAGGAGATCGCTGCCGGCGCCGCCTAGTCGGTCGCCCACAGCCGCGCGAACTTCGCTCCAGGGGTCGTGCCGAAGGGATTCCAATGTCTCCCTCGACGTATTCCTGTGCTGCGCGACCCTCATTCTGATCGATTCGTCCACGTCGTGAGCGAGGCGCTCGAGAAGGTCCGGTGACAGTTTCCGCTTCATGGCCACCATGAAACGGACGCGAGCATCAGGGTCGTCGATCAGCATTTCCAGAACAGCCAACGGCACCGTCTTGTTCTGGACAACTGCCACCCGTTCTTCCGGATATCGATCGACGACCTCCATCCATACCTGCGCAGGTACCTCCTCAACTGCCGCCCTGCGGCATTCCTGTGGATCTGAGCTGTTGCGCAGCCGTACGAACTCGTCGGCAGTCTCGATCATCTCTTGACGCCCCGCAAATTGCTGTTCGGTATAAATTTCCCCGTATCACCCTTCCATTTGTCCGGCATGTAGTCGCCGTATTTATCGGCATCCGAGATCCATTCGAGGCCCTTACTGGTCTCCCGATAGACCTTGAATGCCGATCCACCGTGGCCTTTCACGTCCGGAGTCCACCAGGTACCGTCCGAGGAACTCTTATAGAAGGTGGTCTTGAACGGACCTCCCTGTAGGAGTTTCGTCGACCCTTCCTTGGTTAGCTGCCAAAGCCTTCGGCCAGCAACATCACAGTTGCTGTTATGAACGAGTACCGGCGTCTCGCCTGCTAGCACATAGTACGTGTGGAGGTCGTCCACGGTGAGGTTGTAGGTCCGCGCGTGCTTGATGAAGGCACGGTTCGCCGTCACGATGACGGTGGTGCCGTCGTCGGTGAGCAGGGTCATGCCCGGCTTCAGCTCGGCCGCTCCGAGCCAGCTCTTCTCGGACGGGGACCAGAAGGGGTGCTCGAAGGTCGCCGTGAGTTGCTCAACGCCGTTGTCCGTGGCGATGGACAGTGTGTTGAATTGCTTGTCGTCTTCAGTGACGATGAGGCGAGTGACCTTGCGGGGTGCCGATTCGCCTGTCTCAGGGTCGGTAGCCTGGACTTCTTCGCCGATCTTGACGTCTTCGATGTCCTCGGTCGTTCCGTCGGCCATCAGGACGTCCGTGCCGGCGAGGAAGCACTGCGTGCAGCCTCCTCCCCCCTTTTTCTGGGGCTTTCCGGTTATACCGCGGACGTTTCCGCCTGGCGGACCCGCGAACAGATTGGATCCCTGCATTCCTTCGGCCCATGCAAGGCCCCACAGCTTGTCTCTTCCGGGGCAATTCGTTGCACCGCAGGCGTAGAAGGCAGTTATTTGGATATCGTATCGGACGCTTTCATCACCTTCACCGAGCGCGTCAGCTTCGCACGACAGGCCATAAGGTCCGCAGTTTTCTTCCATCTGCCGGTAGAACTCTGCAATGAAGGCTTCTCGGACTTGCGGCTTCCATTTAGCGTCGATTTTTACGCCTGGATAGGCGAGCACGTAGCCGTCGCCGTCGTAGTCTTTGTTGTTCGAACCTTCGATTTCCCAGCTTCCTTGGGGGTTGCTGCGCGGTGCCGCTGTTCCACCTTGAGTGGATTCATTGTGTATAGGGAGGGGCTCATTGTGTTTCGGTCCGACGGCGCAGGCGGATTCATATCCGCATTGGGTGCCGCCAGGGTCACTGAGGCCGGTGGGATCGGAGCTGGTGGCGGGGTGCTGGTTGGCGTAGCTGTAGCCGTTGAACGATTGGTGCTGGTCGAGGGTGAGGATCGGGTCGACGCTGGCGAACTGGCCGATGGCCGGATCGTATTCGCGCGCGCCGATGTGGGTGAGACCGGTGGTGGTGTCGGCCGGTTTGCCGAGGAAGGCCTTGTCGTCGGGCCAGGTGGTGGGGGCGGTTCCTCGGGGCGCGCCGAACGGGGTGGTGTAGCGCTTGGTGATGGCGTACGTGCCCGCCTCAAGGGCGAGGCTGGAGGTGCCGTGGTGGTCGCCCGCGAGGAAGGTGAGTTTGCTGCCGGTGACACCGGCCTTGGCGGTACGCACCGCGATCGTCTGGCCGGCGGCCGTGTAGTAGCGGGTGCCGGACAGGGTCTTGGCGGTGCCCTTGGTGGTGAGACGAACCTCGGTGTCGCCAAGGTAGAGGACGGTGTCACCGTCGGCGGTGGTGTTGCGGCGAACGAGGAGTTCGCCCGCGGCGTCGTAGAGGTAGCTGGTACCAGTGGCCGACTTGCTGCCGACGGCGGGTTCCGTGGTGGAAACGAGTTTGCCTTCGGTGTTCCAGATCAGGGTCTGTTGGGCCTGGACTCCCGGCCGGCTGATGGTGTTGCCCGTCTCGTCGTACGCGTAGCTCGCCGCCCTCGCTCCGGTGGTGCCGGTGAGCGGGTGAGGCTGATTGCGAGGCGCGGGCGTGCCGTAGGTGTAGTTGGTGTCGCTGTCACCTGTGGCGGTGTGTTTGGTCTCGGTCTTGCGCTGACCCGCTTCGTTGTACTTGTAGGTGGTCCAGTAGGGGGCGGCGCCGTCGATGTTGGCCGTGGTGCGGCCGGAGTCGGCGCAGTCGGCCGTTTTCGGGGTCCAGGCTTCGGTGAGACGGCGGTAGCCGTCGTAGTCGAAGCACTGATAGTCGGCTTTGGTGGTACCGCCTTGGGTGGTGGCGTCGAAAATGGAGCGGACGTTGCCGGCCTCGTCCTGAGTGAACTTGAGCTCCTGCGGCATGTAGCCGTGGACGTCGTCGGTGGCATAGGAGCGGATCAGGCGTCGGGTACCGGGCTCGTACTGGTAGTTGAGGTACGCCTTCTTCGCGGACGTCGCCCTGTCGGTTCCCAGGGTGAGCTGATTCAGATCACCCTGAGGTGAGTAGGCGGCGCCGAGGAGGTAGCCGGTGGAACCGGTGGCGGTGAGCTGCTGGCCGGTGGCGTTGTAGGTGTAGCCGACGACCTCGCTCGGGAGACCACCCACTGCCGGGCTGCTGTACTGACTCACGGTGCCGTCGAGATGGTGGACCGTGGAGAACTTCAGCGTCTGAGGGACGCCTGCCGTCACCAATGTGTCATTCGCGGGGAGGGTGAGTTCGCTGTCCTGGACCTGGTACATGGGGTCGTATTTGGTGACCCTGGTGGTGTACGCCTTGCTGCTGGAGGTACCGACGCCGTTCTCGTAGCGGACGGCGGTGTCGCCCTGTCCCTTGGCGAGGCTGTCGAAGGTCCACGCGGCGAGCTTGGTGGCATCACTCTTGGTGCCGTCCCACAGGCCGGTTTGGCGACCGAGGACGTCGTACTCGGAGATGAGGCTCTTCGACCGGGAGTCCGTGGTTGTGACCACCTGGTCGAGCTCGTTGTAGGTGGTGGTGGATCGGCCCGAATCCGGGTCCGTCGAGGCGGTCTGGCGGCCGAACAGGTCGTATTCGTAGGTCCAGACGGACTTGTCCGGACCGGTGACGGTCTTCTGCTGTCCGCCGGGTGTGTAGGTGAAGTCGGTGGTGGTGTAGTCGGTGCCGGTGGCCAGCGGACCTCCGTACTGCCGCTGCTGTGTGGTCTGGCCGAGGGCGTTGGTGACCGCCGCGGTGGCCTGGCCATCGTCCGGTGCCGTGGTAGTGACGGTGTCACCGGTGTACGTGGAGTCGATGGTCCAGCGAGGGACGTTGTAGTGCTTGGTCACCGCTCGGGTCGCGCGGCCGGCGCCGTCATAGGTCGTGTCGGTCTGCACCGGGGCCTGACCTGCGTCGACCTCCACCATCTCGCCGGACGGTGCCGCGGTCTCGTCCCAGATGTCGCCTTGGCTGGATACCCCGAGGCCTCGGTCGTCGTAGAGGGTCTGGGCGATCAGCCGGCCACCGGCCGGAGAGGGCGACTGGACCTGCCGCGGGCGCAGGAGCGAGTCGTAGATCTCGTAGGTGGTGTTGTAGCCGGAGTTGTTGCCCTTGATGACGCTGGTGGAGACCCAGGACAGCGCGGAGGCGGTGAGGCTGTAGCCGTAGACGTAGTTCGGCGTGTTGCCCAGGAACTTCGGTTTGTTCGGCAGCCAGACCTTGGTGAGCCGGCCGAGGCTGTCGTACTCGCTGTCGGTCATCTTCCCGTTTGGGTCGGTGACCGTGATGGGCGCACCGGTGGCCGGATCCACCACCGTGGTGGTGACGTGATTCTTGGCGTTGGTGAGGGTGGTCTTCGTCAGCGGTCCCGCGGCCACGGGAGTGTAGCCGGTAGTGGCCGTCAGGGTGTTGTTGGCGTCCTTGACGGTGAGCGCGCGGCCGAGGGTGTCATAGGTGAAGGTCGCGGTTTGCTGCCAGGCCGGCTGGTCGTCCGTGCCGTAGGACTTCGCCCGGCCGGTCCACTGCACGTCGCCCTTGGTGGGCTTCTGGGCCGCCGACCAGGTGGTGCTGTCGTACGCGGTGGCGGTGTCGGAAACAACGTCGCCGGGCTTGGTGGAGTCGGCGGGAAGGTCCAGCGCCACCTCGGCGGTCGCGCAGGTCCTGGCGACGGTACGGGTACGGGCGGTCAGGTTGTTGATACCGAGATCGTCGTTGCGCGCATACCAAGTACGGGTGCAGGTTTCGTCGCCGACGACGGCATCGTCACCCTTGTCCTCGATGGTCACGGGCATGCCGTAGTCGTCGAAGGTGGTGCCTGTGGTGCGCACACGGTCACGCGCGATACCGCTGCTGGTGATGTTGGTGCGCGCATGCGTGGCGTCAGTACGGACGTAGTACGCCTCTGTGTCGGCGTAGGACTTGTGCTGAGTGGCCGTCCTCTTGGACCAGGGGTCATTGATCTGGCCCCCGACCTCCTGCGTCCCGTTGTACGTGACCGATTCGCGGGTGAAGCCCGCGTACTGGTCGGAGTCGGTGATCTCGGCGGCTTTGACACCTGTCACCTTCACTCTGCGACGCCCGTCCGGATCCGGGGTCTTGCCGTCCGTGCCGAGGAGGCGGTCTCCGTCCATGCCCCGCAGATAGACGGTGACCGTCTTGGACTGGGTACGGCCCGGATTACCGGTGAGATGGGTGACCTTGCCGAATCCCCGCCAGATCGACCAGGTGCGTTCCTTCTCCTTGGTCAGCGGATCGTCGTTGTAGTGCCACGCACCTCCGCCCGTGTACTGATACGTGTGTACGACGGCTTCGGAGCCGCCCTGGGGATCGGTGGTGGAGACGGTCGTGACCGGATACTTCTGGAACCAGTCAAGCTGCGGGACCTCGCCACCGTTGGGTGACCAGTAGACGGGGTAGCAGCTGCGGTTGTTCTCATCGACCTTGGGCATTGTCTGCCCGGCCACGCAGTCGGCGTCGGCGTAGGTCACGATGGTCTGCGCGCCCGCCTCGGACGTGATGGCCTTCAGACGCGGCTTCTCCAGGGAGAGGATGTCGTCGGTCGCGCCGTCGACCCGGTTGGGACGGAACTCATGAAGGAAAGTGACCGGGTCGAGCGACAGGTCCGCGCCCCGCTTGCCCGTATGCCGGATCTCGTCCAGCCACAGCGACTGGTCCGAGGAGTCACCTGTGTCGCCCGGATCGAGGTACTGCTGCTTGAGCGCCCAGACGTCGACGGGAGTGTAGTCGGGGGTGGCGGCTGCCGCGTCCCACATGTAGGTGGTGATGCCGGTCATGCGCTTGCGGGTGAAGAAGCTGGGGCCGACGATGCCGGTGCACTTGTCCCCGTCCTTGCACACCGCGTCGAAGGGGACATCGGGCCAGTTGTCGCGGGTATCCTCGGTCAGCGAGTCACAGCCGCTGCCGGAGGCCAGGCAGCGCTCGGCGTATGAGAATACGACTTTGTTCGACGCCTTGGGAGTGACGGAGAACAGGGCGTCGGCGCGCTGCCCGTAGCGGATCTCCTTGAGGTAGCCACCGCGGATGTATCCCGTACCGGTGTTGTCGTCGCCCAGCTTGTCGTAGTTGTTGGTCTCGGCCTCGTACCAGTAGCTCATGGCGTTGTCGTGGAGGTCTTCGACGTAATCGAGGTTCCATCGCCAGGCCTGGTTCTTGTCCCGCCCGGAGAAGCTCGTACCGTCGGCGTAGCCGGGCTCGCCCGCGTCGTCACCGAAGACAGGAACGGTCCACACCGACTGGGTACGGTCGGAGGCTGCGGCTCCGTCCAGCTTGTTCAGGCCGAAGACGTACTTGGTGCCGTCCCCGGTAATGAGTGTCCAGTACTCGCCGTTGTCGTCACCGTTCTCGGCACCGGTGGAGTGGGTCACGGTGGACGCGTCGTCGTTTTTCAGTCGCCATGTGCCAGTCGTGTCGTCCTTGACCAACTCGGTGGCTCTGCCGTTCAGGACCAGGGAGGCGTTGTCGTACTTCCAGCACAGATCGGACTTGTCCGCCTGGCCGTCGTCATCACACGAGCCGTACTTCCGCTCGATGTATGACGAGGTGATGTCGAAGCCCTCACCGATCGCGGTGCCCTGGTTGTTGGAGGACGCGGTACGGCCGTCCACAGCGCCCGAGTCGTACGAGATCGACAGATCCGGCGCGGGACCGGCCGCCGCGGGCGGGGTGCGCAGCGGATACGACCAGGTGAAGGTGCCCGAGGAACCGCCGGCTTCCCAGGTGGAGGAAGCCGCGAGCGGAGTGGCATTGTAGTCACCGGCGCCCGACTTGGTGCCTGCCGCCAGAGCCAGCACCATCGTCTGTCCGGACGCGGGCGCGGCCTTGGCCTTGGCCGCGTCGGCGGCGAAGGTGAGCTCGGTCCGCAGGCGCTCCTCGGAGCGGTCGTTGGCGAAGTCCAGCGTCGTACGCTTCCGGCATGCGGCCTTCGACGGATCGTCCAGCGCGCAGTCGGCAAGCTGAAGGACCTGGAGACGCCCTGCCCAGTCACCACCATAGGCGGAAGCGAACGCCGAGTAGTCGATGCCCAGTTCGGCACCGCCGCCACCGGACGGGCCGGTGACGGTGAGGACCACACCCTTGACGCCGAGTCGCAGCGCGGCCGTCTGGTCCAGCACCTCGACTGTGACGGCCTCGGCGGCCTTCGTCCCCGACTTGCTCTTCTTGGTCCCGGCCGGCGGCGTGAGAGTGACTGGAAGGGATCCCGGGGCAGCCCCGACAGGCTCGGCTGCGGCGGCGGGGAGAGCAAGTGTGGCCTTGCCGCCTGCGGGCCAGGTGACCTTTCGGCTTTGGTCCGTCTTCGCACGTCGTCTCGCGGCGCGGTCGGCCTCGGCCGCCTTCTTCATCTGCGCCGCCGCCTGCTTGTTCGCCTTCGCGGTGAAAGCGGAGACCTTCGCCGGGCGTGGTGCCTCCAACTCCGGCTTGCCCAGCGGATCAGGCGCGCTCGCGAAGGCCACGGGTGTGAGCAGGCCAGGTATCAGGGCAAAGGCGAGCACGGCCGCCATGCGCCGTCCCCAGGTACGTCTGCCGTGATGTCTCCGGGCTGAGGATCCGAGGTGATTCATCTACCGCTCTCCTTACGCACACCCGTATGGAGGCGTGCGTCCGCTGCTCCCGCGTTGATGGCGGGAGCAGGACCGTTGGGGTTCGAAGTACCGGGGCCGCCCATGTCGGCGGCCTGGGTGGCGACAACCGTCGGCCGCCACCCACTAGTTGAGAGATACGGGTTATCCCACGTCGTCAGATGCGGCCAGCACCTGACCGCTGATCTGGTCACGCGTCATCGCACCGGTCCAGACGCGTAGCTGATCGAGCCTGCCGGGAAGGTAGTGACCGGTCGTACCGGCAGTGGTTCCCCTGCCCATCGCGAGTTCGCCGCTTCCCTGCTGCACCACGTCGAACCCCGGGCTGGTGCGGCTCGGCTTATCGGCCGAGCCGACGTACAGATGCATTTTGCCAAGGCCGTCTTCGGTCTGAGCCGGGTCCACGGGGTCTGCCCAGTCCCAGGCCTCTTGGGCATCGAATACTCCAGTCACGTCGACCCAGGTGTCCGTCTCGGCGAGATCGGCCCGAGGGGTGACCGTGCTGTTCCGAGTCACCTTGCCCGCCACGTCGGTCGCGGTCCGCGTGAACTGCCATTGGTAAAAACCCTCAGCGGGCTTGACGACCCACAGCGCCCACGACGACTCGCCGCCACTGCGCTGCCCAGCCACTTGCGCCTTGTAGCCGACCGACTTCCCCGCCAGCGCCTGCGCATTCAACTGCACCCGCGCCGAGACCGTGAAGGAACCGGACTCGTCCACCACCGGCCCCTGCGCGGACGCGTATCCGGCGGTGCCGTCGAGGATCAGGCCGTTACCCGCGTCATCGAGCACCGCGCCCGTGGCCGACAGTTTCATGGACGGATTCGGATAGGGCGTGCCCTCGCCGATCTCCGTGCCGGTGGCGGTGGTCGCGTCCCATTGCGCCACGAGTTCATTGGCCGGCAGGCCATCCTGCTCCAGGCGGACCTCCTGCCGGATTTCCTCCTCCGTGAGAGGTCGCTGCCACACGGCGCTCTCGTCGATCCGGCCGCGGAAGTACTGGCCGCTCGCCTCCCGGATGAACGAGCGCCCGAACTGAAGCCCGCCTGCGGCCGTCCACGGCTGGTACGTCGCGTTCTGGGACGCGGCCGACGCGGCGAGTTTCGCCGCCGTGCCCTGAGGCCGGCCGTTGACATAGAGCTGAATGGTGTCGTTGGCCGGATCGGTGTCCGCGTGGGTGTCGAAGACAGCGGCGAGATGTGTCCAGACGTTGAGAACCGGATCCGTCTTTTCCGCCTCGGACTTGACGAAGACCGGAGTCTTGGAGTCGGCCAGGGTGTGGCTGAAAACCCAGCCCCTGCTGGAACTTGAGTAGTAGAGGGCGAATGCCTGCGCCTGATCACCCGGAGTGGTCAGCACCATGCGGCTGGACGACGCATCTGTCAGATACACCCAGGTGGACAAGGTGAACGAGTCCTTGGTGTTCACCGCCGCCGCACTGGTCGCGGCATAGGCCGTCTGGTTCGCAGGTGTAGCACTGTCCAGCCACAGAGACTGGTCCGTGTCTCCTCGTCGGGCCATTGTCGACCAGCCGGCTCCGGCTGTGTACAGAGTGGCGTCGTGGCGGGTGCCGACGGTGGCCGTGTCCTTCGCCACCGTGATTTCGGAGCCCGGAGCACCGTCGTCGAAGTGCCAGCGCCCCGTTGCTCCTTCTGCCGGGGACACCTTGAAGGTGAACTCCGCGGGAGGGCCGAAGCGCTTCCGAACGTCCTTGGCCTCCACGGACAGCACCTGAGTGCCTGTCAGCGAGGGAATGACCGCCTTCTCGGTGTATGTCTCTCCGCTGACCTCCTTGGCTCCGGCTGACGTCAGCAGCTTCCACCGATAGCCCACGATGTCCCCGTCAGCGGCGTTCGGTTTGAAGGTGAACGACCCCGGGATGCCCGGACCACCCGCGCCCTCGCACACATCGGTCACGCACTCCGTGTATGGGCCGTTCGCCGTGATCTGCGGGACCTTGGGCGCCGTGGAATCGATCTTGAAGTAGCACCATGGGGAGAGCGACGAGGCCAGCTCACCGGACTTACCGCCGGAGGACCAGCGCGACTGCGTACGTGCCCGATACCGGTATTCCGTGCCGTCGGTCCGGTTCGTCATACGCAATTTCTCCAGCGTATTGTCCGGATCATACCCGTCGGGCGGCCCCTCGTCGGTCCAGATCTCTTCCCAGGTGCCGTCGGTCAGCTTGCGCGCCGCCCGGAATCCAGCCTGGAGCGATCCCTTTTCCTCGCCCTTTTTCGGCTCGACCTGCGTCTGGACCCGCGCCTGCACCATCGGGTCCAGACGCGTGACGATCAGTGGGTCGGACGCGTTGGTCCTGCAGTACGCGGTTTTACCGTCGCCGGGGATCAGACCGACGTCCGTGGGCACCCCGGGCCGTGGCACATAGGTGACCTTCAGTTCGGCGTTGTCGTCGAACCGCTTCCACGCGCGCGGGTCGTCCTCGTCCTTGGCCCACAGCATCAACGTCAGCCGGGACATCTTCCCGTCCGCGAGGGCTTGCACCGTCGGCGTCAGATTCTCGTTCAACTGGGCCGGATCATCATGGAACTCGATCCATGACGGCGGCTGTTCAGGGCTGCAGTTGGTCCCCCGGGCCGGCGGAAACCAGCCGGTCGCCCATATGGTCGATCGTGGCAGGTCCCGGCCACCGGGTGGCTTCGGAGATGTTGTTGGTGCGAACCAGGTTCAGCCACTTGGCGTCGCAGTTGAACGACCACGTCTCATAGGCATTGAAGCTGGCGTCCAGCACGTGCTTGCCATTCAAGTTATTGGGCGCGAACTCGAACAGCATCCGGTCGATGTACCCAGGCCCGCAGTAATAGCCGTCCGCACTCCCGCACCGGCCGACACCCAGATCTCCGTCGAACTGCCAGAAACGATCGCCATCGGAGGAAATCTTCGTACGCTCCAGAGCGCCCAGCCCGACCGGCGGATCGATGTAGACGGGATAGACCGTCCCGTTGCCCCGCAACAGGTCCAGGTCGGGCTCCACCCGCACGGCACCGTCGGTGACCTTCACCGGCAGTACGGCGGTGGCGTCGCCGTCACCCGGCAGGTTCGGATCCTTCCCGACCTCGGCAGCGGGTTCGTCGGCGGCCGCCATGGAGCGGGCCGACCGTGTCCGCGCGCTGTCGCCGCCGACGGCATCGTCGCCCGCGGAGTCCCACATCTGACCGGCAGGGCCCATGAAGACCGCGTTACCGTCGTCATCGACGGCGCGCAGGCCACCACCCGCGCCGGGAACCACTGCCAGCCTGTCACCGGAGGCGGTGAAGGCGATCTGCTCCAACTCCGGATTGGCGGCGGCCTGTGCCGTCTTGACCGCCAGGACCTGCCGGTAGCCCTCAGCCGTAGCGGTCAGCCGCAGATCGACTCCCGGCAGCACCTCCGGATAGATGGCCGTGGCGCCGTCCAGCGTCGGCTCCGGCAACGAACCAGGCCAGTCCAGAGAGAAGGAACGATTCTCCTTATCCCCCATCCGGATCATGCTCCGATCCGCGCCACCGCCCGAGAACGATAGATCCACCACGGCCGCCTTTGGACCGATACTGCCGTCCGCCCGCCGCTCGAGCTCCGTGTCGATGCCGGACCAGGAACCGTCGGCCCGCTTTACACGCTGAGGCGCCGTGGATTGTGTAAGCGTGAAGGTGCCGTCCGGGTTCGCGAACGTCTGCGAATACTCCGTGCGCTGTGCGACATCCTCCACCGGCTCACCCGAAGCAGCCGCCCGCGCCGACGCGCTCGAAGCAGGTATGGCGCCGGCAGCGGCCGAGGCCGGCAGGGCCAAGGCAGGAATTCCGCTCAGAACCGCCAGCGCGACAACGGCCGACACCGCGCGCCGTACACGTCTTCGACCTGCACGGCTACGACGCCATGCCACCGCCCCGCCCATAATCCCCACCCCAAGCTCACGGAATCCCCACCGACTCGGGCGACCCTAAGCGATCACCGTTTTGCCTTGTCAAGGGCATTCCATATCACCCAGGTGCATTTATGGCATGAAAGCGGGAGACAGACGACAGAAAAAGAAATGAGGCCGCCTCAGAAGCCAAACGCAAACCATCCGAAAGATGGACTGAAAGTTAACTCGAATCGACTCGCGTGAGTTCGGAAACAGACAGACAGAAGAGGTTTGCTGTGTGTGACCTCGGGCAGGGCGATGAAACGAGTGCGGGCCGACGGTGCGGAACCGTCGGCCCGGGGAGGGAAAGGAAACAGGGAAAGGGAATACAGAATCGGGTCAGAGCACCGGGAGGTTCTTCCGCAGCTCGAAGGCCGTGACCTCGCTGCGGTATTCCTCCCATTCCTGCTTCTTGTTGCGGAGGAAAAAGTCGAAGACATGCTCGCCCAAGGTCTGGGCGACCAGTTCGCTGCGTTCCATCAGGGAGATCGCCTCGCCGAGGTTCTGCGGGAGAGGTTCGATGCCCATGGCGCGGCGTTCGGCGTCGGAGAGGGCCCAGACGTCGTCGTCGGCGCCCGCCGGGAGTTCGTAGCCCTCTTCGATGCCCTTGAGGCCGGCGGCGAGGAGGACGGCGTAGGTGAGGTACGGGTTGGCGCCGGAGTCGATCGAGCGGACCTCGACCCGGGCGGAGCCCGTCTTGCCGGGCTTGTACATCGGGACGCGGATCAGCGCCGAGCGGTTGTTGTGGCCCCAGCAGATGTACGAAGGAGCCTCGCCGCCCGAGCCTGCGGTGCGGCTGGAGCCGCCCCAGATGCGCTTGTACGAGTTGACCCACTGGTTGGTGACCGCCGAGATCTCCGCCGCGTGCTTCAGCAGACCGGCGATGAAGGAGCGGCCGACCTTGGAGAGCTGGTATTCGGCGCCGGACTCGTAGAACGCGTTCCGGTCTCCCTCGAACAGGGAGAGATGCGTGTGCATGCCCGAGCCCGGATACTCCGAGAACGGCTTCGGCATGAACGTCGCCTGTACGCCCTGCTCCAGCGCGACCTGCTTCATCACCAGGCGGAACGTCATGATGTTGTCGGCCGTCGACAGCGCGTCCGCATACCGCAGATCGATCTCCTGCTGGCCGGGCGCGCCCTCGTGGTGGCTGAACTCCACCGAGATGCCCATCGACTCCAGCATCGTGATCGCCTGGCGCCGGAAATCCATACCGACATTCTGCGGCGTGTGGTCGAAATAGCCCGAGCTGTCGGCCGGAGTGGGCCGGGTGCCGTCGACCGGCTTCTCCTTCAGGAGAAAGAACTCGATCTCCGGATGCGTGTAGAAGGTGAATCCCAGATCCGAGGTCCTGGCGAGCATCCGCTTGAGCACGAAACGCGGGTCCGCGAAGGACGGCGAGCCGTCGGGCATCAGGATGTCGCAGAACATACGGGCGGTGCCGGGGGCCTCGGCGCGCCAGGGCAGGATCTGGAAAGTGCCCGGATCGGGCTTGGCGATCATGTCCGATTCGTACACACGGGCGAAGCCCTCGATCGCGGACCCGTCGAATCCCATGCCCTCGTCGAAGGCCTGCTCCAGCTCGGCGGGCGCGACGGCGACCGACTTCAGAAAGCCGAGCACATCGGTGAACCACAGGCGTACGAAGCGGATGTCGCGCTCCTCGAGCGTGCGGAGCACGAATTCCTGCTGCTTGTCCATATTAGCTGTCCTACCCATCCTTGCTGGTCAGGCCACCTGCTCCCATGCCACGGGGCACGTTGGGGCACACGAGCATCCCACCACACGATTTCGGGCACGTTGCGAACCCCCGTCCAACGCCCTACATCGCGCGCGTGTACGGACACCCTGCCCATAGTGCCTGTACGAGTGCTGCCCAGGTAAATAGGCGTCCGCAACTTATGGTGCTGAAGTGCCGAAGGTTCAGTGCCGGGCGTGGGTGTCCGACCAGCCCAGTGGGTACGGCTCCGAATCGTCGCCCGGGACCGCCGGCTCTCCGCCCGCCCGGATGAACGCGGTCAGCGCGCCGACCAGGGCGGTGCGCTGCCCGGGAGTCAGCCGCTCCACGATCGCCGAGATCTCGCGGTGCCGCGCGTCCATGACCTGCTCGACCAGTCTGCGGCCTTCGGGAGTCAGCCGCAGCATCGTCTGACGGCGGTTGTCCGGGTTGCTCTGCCGCGTCGCCAGACCGACGGCGATGAGGCGGTCGAGCATCCGCATGGCGGTCGAGGGATTCACTCCGAGCCGCTCGGCCACCTCGACCAGTTTCGCGTCGCCGTGCGTCGCGAGGACCGCGAGGAGGCGGTACTGAGGCAGAGTGACGCGTTCGACCTGTTCCGCCACGGCGGCCAGGGAGCGGGCGGACACGGTGACCAGCAGCCGGGACGCGGCCAGCACGGCGTGGGTCACGGCGTCGACGTCAGCGTCGACGCCGGCGTCGGCATCGACGTCCGCCTCGGCATCGACGTCCACGTCGGCTCCCACGCCGGCGTCCGTCCCGTCCACGTCGGCGTTCATCTCCCGATGGTCGGCCATAAACCCTTTGTATCGCGGTATCACACCTGATGGCCGATTCGGAACGGATCGCGCCACCGCCGGGCCGTCGCCGGGCCGCCCTCAGGCCGCCGAAGGGCTCCTCCCTGCTGCTGACCGGTGACGTACGCACTACGATCTGCGCCCATGGGGGGATCGCGGCGCAGCCACATACGCAGCACGCGTCCCATGGCACTGGCGAGTGCCGTGGCGACGCTGTTCGCCGCGCTCTTCATATGTCTGGGCCCTGAATCCGCGACCGGTTCCGGTTCCGGTTCTGTCGCCGGGCCCGGCGACAGACACGCAGGGAACCGTTCTTTCACCGCCGTGAGCCAGGCCGAGGCCCGCTTCAGCTGTCCGTACGACAACGGCGACTGCGGGCTCTTCACACATCTCAGCCCGGCCGTGCTCACCGTACCGCCGCCGGCCGCGCCACTCGCCGCCGACGTACAGCTTCCGCACCGCGAACCGCCGTACCCCACCGGCCAGGTGCCCCGCTCCGGCGCGCTCGCCCGCGCGCCGGACCTCCACGTCCTTCAAGTACTGCGGACGTAGGGCCTCTCGTTCGGACCTAGCCGGGCCCGCACCCCGCACCGGGATCCCGATCCTCTCCATCCGCCCGTATTCCGCGGTCATCGCCCGTAATCCGGAGCTGTCCGCGTTCCGTAGTCATCTCAGAAGGACATACATCATGGCTTCCAAGTCCCAGTCCGCCGAGCGCAAGGCCCGAATAGAGGAGATGCGCCGCGCCGAGCGTGCCCGCGAGCGGCGCAGTCGCATCATCACGATCACGGCGAGCGCCGTCGTGGTCGCCGCCCTTGTCGCTTTCGGCGCGTACATCCTCAACAAGGAGTCCGACAAGAAGGAGGAGCAGCAGGCGGCGGCCAAGGCGCCCATCAAGGACGAGAAGTCCTGGGACGCCAAGAAGCTCGGGCGCAACCATGTCACCGAGGCGGTCAAGTACCCGATGACGCCGCCGGTGGGCGGTGACCACAATCAGGTGTGGATGAACTGCCAGGGCGACGTCTACAAGGAGCCGATCCCGGACGTCAACGCCGTTCACTCGCTGGAGCACGGCGCGATCTGGATCACCTACAACGACAAGGCCTCCGAGGCCGATGTGAAGACGCTCGGCGAGAAGGTCGAGAAGACTCCGTACTCGATGATGAGCCCGCTCAAGGAGCAGGCCGGCGCGATCATGCTGAGCGCATGGGGCAAGCAGGTCACCGTGGACAGCGCGAGCGACCCGCGCGTGGACCAGTTCTTCACCAAGTACGTACAGGGCTCGCAGACGCCCGAGCCGGGCGCGGCCTGCACGGGCGGAATGGGCGCGCAGTGAGCGCGGTGAGCTCCGCCACCCGCTCGGTCACCCGCACCCAGTGGGCGGCGATCACCGCGGTCGTCCTGGCGCTGCTCTTCGCCGGTACGGCGACGGTGGCGTCCGCCGGACGTGACAGCGGTACGGGTACGGAGTCGGCTCCCGCGCCGACGGCCGACTCCGCGGACGCGGGCTTCGCCCGTGATATGGCCGTCCACCATCAGCAGGCGGTGGAGATGTCCTTCATCGTGCGCGACAGCACGGACGACGAAGAGGTGCGCCGGCTGGCGTACGACATCGCCAACACCCAGGCGAACCAGCGCGGGATGCTGCTGGGCTGGCTGGACCTGTGGGGACTGCCGAAGGTGCAGTCGGGCCAGGAGCCGATGGCCTGGATGGAGAAGTCCGGCTCCGGGTCCGGCGATCACAGCGATACGGGCAATATGGGCGACATGAGCGGGATGGATCACGGGACCGGGAGCTCGGGACACGAGGCCCACGACGGCTCGCTGATGCCCGGCATGGCCACGAAGACCGAGCTGGACCAGCTCCGCGAGGCGCGTGGCAAGCAGGCCGAGATCCTCTATCTCCAGCTCATGACCGACCACCACATGGGCGGTGTGTCGATGGCGCAGGGCTGTGTCGAGCTGTGCGAGGTCGGTACGGAGAAGGACCTCGCCGCGGGGATGGTCGCGGCCCAGCAGTCGGAGATGGGCCTGATGGCGGACCTGCTCAAGGCCCGCGGCGCGCAGCCCCGTACCGGCTGACGAGGGCGGACGGGTTTACGGGGTTTACGCGCACAGGGGCGCCGGTTCGAGAGAAACCGGCGCCCCTGACGCGTTCAGCGGTCGCGGCGCCCGAACGGCTGCAAGATGATGGATTTGACTCGGGATGGACGGGATGGAACGGAACGTCCCCATCCGTGTCCCCACGCAGGCCGTATCCCCACGCAGGAGGCATGATCCCCATGACCACTGCCAAAGACATCATGCACCCGGGAGCCCAGTGGATCCCGGCCCACGAGACCCTTGACCGCGCCGCACAGCTGATGCGTCAGCTCAATGTGGGCGCACTGCCCATAGCCGACGAGAACGAACGGCTGGCAGGCATACTCACGGACCGTGACATCGTCGTCGGCTGTGTGGCCATGGGCCATGACCCGGCGCAGACCACGGCCGGCGAGATGGCGCACGGCACACCGCGCTGGATCGATTCGAGCGCGGATGTGGACGATGTGCTGTTCGAGATGCAAGGCCACCAGATCCGCCGGCTTCCGGTGATCGAGAACAAGCGTCTGGTCGGGATGATCAGTGAGGCCGATCTGGCCCAGCACCTCAGCGGCGAGCAGATCGGCCAGTGGTGCGAGCAGGTCTACGCGACCACCAGCGGCTCGGGCAGCTCAGGCCGCTCAAGCAGTTCAATGCGCTGAAGGAGCTGAGGCAGCTCAAGGGCTCAAGCGGCTGAGGCCGGCCTCACCGGCCCGGCCCGGCCCGTACCCGTCCGGCCCGGCCCCTACCCGTCCGGCCCGTACTCGTTACCCGCAGGCCCCCCGCCCGGCCGTCCCGGCTCCCGTGCGAGTGGGACGGCCCACACCTCGCACCCCGGGACATCGCGTCAGACAGACGATTACACTGGGCCTGTGCCTCAACTACGCCTCGCTCTGAATCAGATCGACTCGACCGTCGGCGATCTCGCCGCGAACGCCGAGGCGATCGTGCACTGGACCCGGCACTCCGCCGAGCAGGGCGCGCATGTCGTCGCCTTCCCCGAGATGATGCTGACCGGCTATCCCGTCGAGGATCTCGCCCTCCGTTCGTCCTTCGTGGAGGCCTCCCGCGCCGCCCTGCGCGCGCTCGCGGTCCGGCTGGACGAGGAGGGCTTCGGCGAGCTGCCGGTCATCGTCGGCTATCTCGACCGTTCCGAGAAGGCCCAGCCGCGGTACGGCCAGCCCGCGGGCGCCCCGCAGAACGCCGGCGCCGTGCTGCACCGCGGCGCGGTCGTGCTGACCTTCGCCAAGCACCATCTGCCCAACTACGGCGTCTTCGACGAGTTCCGCTACTTCGTACCGGGCGACACCATGCCCGTCGTCCGGGTCCATGGCATCGACATCGCGCTCGCGATCTGCGAGGACCTCTGGCAGGACGGCGGCCGGGTGCCGGCCGCCCGGTCCGCCGAGGCCGGGCTGCTGGTCTCCATCAACGCCTCGCCGTACGAGCGCGAGAAGGACGACACCCGTCTTGAGCTGGTGCGCAAGCGCGCCCAGGAGGCCGGCTGCACCACCGCGTATCTCGCCATGATCGGCGGCCAGGACGAGCTGGTCTTCGACGGTGACTCGATCGTGGTCGACAAGGACGGCGAAGTCGTGGCGCGCGCGCCGCAGTTCGCCGAGGGCTGTGTGGTCCTGGACCTCGATCTGCCGGCCGCCTCGCCCGAACCGCCGTCAGGTGTGGCGGACGACGAGCTGCGGATCGACCGGGTGATCCTCTCCGAGGAGCCTCTCGCGGCCTACGAGCCCGAGCTGTCCGGAGGCTACGCCGACCGGCTGGAGGACGACGAGGAGGTGTACTCGGCGCTGGTCGTCGGCCTGCGCGCGTATGTCGCCAAGAACGGCTTCCGTTCCGTGCTGATCGGGCTCTCCGGCGGTATCGACTCCGCGCTCGTCGCCGCCCTCGCGTGCGACGCGGTGGGCGCGCAGAACGTGTACGGCGTGGCCATGCCGTCCAAGTACTCCTCGGACCACTCCAAGGGCGACGCGGCCGAGCTGGCCCGCCGTACCGGGCTCAACTTCCGTACGATCCCGATCGAGCCGATGTTCGACGCTTACATGGGCTCGATCGCGCTCACCGGGCTCGCGGAGGAGAACCTCCAGTCGCGGCTGCGCGGCACGATGCTGATGGCCCTCTCCAACCAGGAGGGCCAGATCGTGCTCGCGCCGGGCAACAAGTCCGAGCTGGCGGTGGGCTATTCGACGCTGTACGGCGACTCCGTCGGCGCGTACGGCCCGATCAAGGACGTCTACAAGACGTCCGTCTTCCGGCTCGCCCGCTGGCGCAACCGCGCCGCCGAGGAGCGCGGCCAGACACCGCCGATCCCGGAGAACTCGATCTCCAAACCGCCGAGCGCCGAGCTGCGTCCCGGCCAGGTCGACACGGACTCGCTGCCGGACTACGACGTACTGGACCGGATCCTGGAGCTGTACGTCGACCGCGACCAGGGCAAGGACGCGATCGTCGCGGCCGGTTTCGACGCCGAACTGGTCGCGCGCACGCTGCGGATGGTGGACACGGCGGAGTACAAGCGGCGCCAGTACCCGCCGGGCACCAAGATCTCGGCGAAGGGCTTCGGCAAGGACCGCCGCCTCCCGATCACCAACCGCTGGCGGGAGTCGCCCCACCAGGGCTAGGCCGTGGTGGCCGTGGTGGCCGTGGTGTCCTCGATCACCGGCCGGGTCAGTCACCGGACGGGCTCAGAATCGTCGTCGTCGCCTCGGCCGGGACGCTGCCCGAGGCGACGATCCGGGACTCGCCGCGTGTCCTGTCCGTACGGTCCAGCAGGCCGGCCGTGACCGCGATCGCCAGGCCGACCACCGCGAGTGCCGCGCCGACCAGGGTCGGGGACATCCAGCCCCAGCCCGCCGCGATCGCCGCGCCGCCGGCCCAGGCGCCGCCCGCGTTGGCGAGGTTGAAGGCCGAGTGGTTCGAGGCGGAGGCCAGCGTCGGGGCGTCCTTGGCCTTGTTCATGACGAGCATCTGGAGCGGTGTGGTCGTCAGGAAGCCGATCCCGCCCAGCAGCACGACCGTCACCAGCGCCGCCCACTGCACATGCGCCGTGAAGCGGAAGGCCACCAGCACCAGTGCGAGCGCGGCGAGCGACACATAGAGCGTGGGCCGCAGCGCCCGGTCGGTCAGCGGTCCCGCCGCCAGCGCGCCCAGCGTCATACCGATACCGAACAGCGCGAGGACGAGTGTGACGGAGGACTCGCCGAGGCCCATGACCTCGGTCGTCATCGAGGCGAGATACGAGTAGACGGCGAAGACTCCGGCGAAACCGAGGACTGCGGTGGCGAGTCCGAGCAGTACCTGACGGTTGCCGAGAGCACGCACCTCCCGGCCCAGGCTCTGGTGCGCGTCGACCGGTACGGACGGTACGAGCCGGGCCAGCGCCACCAGCGAGAGCAGACCGATCACGGTGACCACCAGGAAGGTGGCCCGCCAGCCGAGATGCTGGCCGAGCAGAGTGGCGGCGGGAACGCCGACGATATTGGCGACGGTCAGTCCGAGGAACATCGTCGCCACGGCCCGTGCCTGCCGTCCCTCGCGCACCATCCGGGCGGCGACGACCGCGCCCACTCCGAAGAACGCGCCGTGCGGCAGTCCGGCGAGCACCCGGCCCGCGAGCAGCCAGCCGAAGCCCGGTGCGAGCGCGGAGGCGAGATTGCCGACGACGAAGAGCGCCATCAGCAGCAGGAGCATCCGCTTGCGCGGGATACGGGAGCCGACGGCGGTGAGCAGCGGCGCGCCTATGACGACGCCGAGCGCGTAGGCCGAGACCAGGTAACCGGCAGTGGGCACGGACGTTCCCAGATCGTCCGCGACATTGGGCAGCAGGCCCATCATCACAAACTCGGTAGTACCGATGCCGAAGGCGCTCACAGCGAGAGCGAGCAGGGCCAGGGGCATGGAAAACGACCTCTCCGTAGTAAGTACCTCTACGGAACAAAGCCTCTCAGGCCGTTTGTTCCGGCAAGTGAACACCGGATTGCGCCGGGCGTCCTGCCGAAGCAAAAGGCAACCGGTCCCGGGCCACGACCGGCCCGTCAGGACAGCCGGCTCGTCAGGACAGCTGCACCCGGGCCGCGATCGGCAGATGGTCGCTGTCGGTCCTGGGAAGAGTCCATGACGAGGTCGGCTCGACGCCCTTCACCATGATCTGGTCGATCCGGGCCAGCGGGAACGACGCCGGCCAGCTGAAGCCGTAACCGTCGCCCGCCGCGCCCTGGGTGGAGCGCATCTGGGACGTGACGGCGTTGAGGGAACGGTCGTTCATCGTGCCGTTGAGATCGCCGAGCAGAATCACCCGGCCGATCTGTTCCGCCGCGATGGCCTCGCCCAGCGCGTCCGCGCTGTTGTCCCGCTGGTTGGCGGTGAAGCCCGCGTGCAGTTTGACCCGTACGGACGGCAGATGGGCCACATAGACGGCGACCGGGCCATGCGGTGTGGTGACCGTGGAGCGCATCGCGCGGACCCAGCCGAGCCGGATGTCGACGGGCTCGGTGCCGGTCAGCGGGTACTTGCTCCACAGCCCGACCGTGCCCTGCACGGAGTGGTACTTGTACGTGCCGGCCAGCGCCTTCTCGTACGCCGGTACATCACTGGCCTGCAACTCCTCCAGCGCGATGACATCCGCGCCCGACTCCGCGAGGCTGCTCGCGGTGCCCTCCGGATCCGGGTTTCCCGCGTTGACGTTGTGCGTCGCGACGGTGAGATCGCCGCCGACGCCCGACTTCCCGACGAGAAGGCCGCCGAAGAGGTTGAGCCAGATCACGGCGGGAAGCAGCAGGGCGATCAGCGCGGTGGCCGAGCGGCGCACCAGGGCCAGTACGAGGAGCACCGGAACGGTCAGCCCGAGCCAGGGCAGGAAGGTCTCGGTGAGACTGCCCAGATTGCCGATCCGGTTGGGGATCTGCGCGTGAAAGATCATCAGAAGAGCGACCAGCACGGCGATGATCGCGAGAATGATGCCACGCCGCCAGACGCCGGGATCCCGGCGCCAGCGGCCCAGCAGGGTTCTGACGCGGGATCCGGTGCGGGGCTCGTGCCCGTCCGCCGTCACCGAGTGCGCTGTGTACTCCTGCGTCATGTCCGCTGCCCTCACTGCCTTGCCTGTGCACGCCCGCCTCTGACCCTAGGGGATGTACGGGCGCTTCTCCGCCGTCTGTGGACGGCCGTACTGTCACGGAGACGATGGCCACGGGGCGGCGGGTTCCGATCAAGGACGGATAGCCGACGGCTGTGACGGAACACGCATGGGACGCGTCCGGCCGGTGCCGTCCGGAATCTCCCCGTACGGTACGGGGAATCGGCCTCCGGCGCTCCCCAGGCCAAGCGCATTCGGAGGCGCAGCTCCGCAGTGAGGCACGCGGCGTGCGGTCAGTCAGGCGGCGTACGGTCAGGCGCAGGCGGCGTGCGCCGGCTCAGGCCCTGGAGCGCCGTACAGACGATCCGCTCGGCGAGATCCTCGTCCAGCGGCGCGCCGGGCCGGTGCAGCGTACGGACCAGCATGGGCCCGAGGAACATGTCGTGCAGCAGATCGACGTCGATGTCGTCACGCAGCTCGCCCGAGGCCACTCCGCGCTCGATCACGGCCAGCGTGGTCCGCCGCCGTGGTTCCACCACCGTCCTGTAGTACTCCTCCCACAGCCGGGGCTGGCTCTTCATCTGCACGACGACGTTGTGCAGCAGCGCAGAGGAGCGCTGGGCCAGCCCGCGTCTGCGGATCGACTCCAGCATGACGCGGAGATCGTCGAGGGCCGAGGTGCCGGGCAGTTCGGCGTCGGGCGGCTCGATCTCGCGCAGGACGTCCACGAAGAGCTCTTCCTTGCCCTGCCAGCGCCGGTAGATGGTGGACTTGCCGACGCCGGCCGTTCGGGCGATGCGCTCGATGGAGAGGCTGGCCAGTGGCACGCCGTCCTCCAGCAGTTTCACGACGGCTTCCAGGATCGCCCGCTCGGCCGCCTCGCTGCGTGGCCTGCCGCGCCGGTGTTCCTTCGCGTGATCCTGCTCCAGCACGCTGTTCCGCCTCTCGCCGGCCCGTCGGCCGTTCCCGTTCCGTCCGCCATCCCGCCGTAGCCCTGTACGGCCGTACTCGCGCCGCCCTGATTCTCGTACATGACGGCGGTGCGCCCGCCGTTCCCGGCCACCCGTACGCGCCCGTACGCCCGTCGCCCTGCCCGTACGCCCGTCCCGGAAACGGACGGGCGGCCGGGACGGACCGTCGGTCAGCTCCGGGTGGTGGAGGCAGCGGCGGCGGGCTCGGGCGTCTCCTCGCTCCCGGCGAGCTTCCGCGCCGGCGGCCGTCCCGGCAGGAAGAGCGCGACGACCGCCGCGCCGATCAGCGCGACCACCGCCGAGCCGATCGCCGTGACATGCATGGCGTGCAGGAACGCGTCGTACGCCGGGCCGATCAGCGGCCTGCCCGCCGGGCCCAGCTTCTCCGCGACCGCGAGCGTCGCCTCGATCGACTCTCCCGCCGCGTCCCGTGCCGCGGCCGGGACCGCGCCGAGATGTCCCTCGATCCCGCCGCGGTAGGTCGCGGAGAGCACGGAACCGAGGACGGCGACCCCGAGGGCTCCGCCGACCTGACGGAAGGTGTTGTTGATCGCGGAGCCCGAACCGGCCTTCTCCCTGGGCAGCGCCTGCATCACCGCCACGGTCACCGGCGGCATGATGTGCGCCATTCCGGTGCCCTGGACGAAGAACACCACGCACAGCACCCAGACCGGCGTGCCCGCGCCGAAGAACGCGAACGCCGCGAGACCGCCGGCGACCAGCAGCATGCCGCCCGTGCAGATCGCGCGGGCGCCGAACCGGTCCACGATCAGCCGGGCCCTCGGCGCGAAGATCATCTGGGCCGCCGCCAGCGGCACGATCAGCAGTCCCGACTGGAGCGCGCTGTAGCCGCGCACGCTCTGGAGATAGAAGGCGGAGAAGAACGTCACACCCATCAGCGCGAAGAAGACCAGCGCGATCGCGGCGACGGCGGCGGCGAAGGCCGGCTTCCTGAAGTACGAGATGTCGATGGCCGGATGGCTGCTGCGCTTCTCGTGCCAGACGAAGGCGGCCAGTACGGCGACACCGCCGAGCAGCGGCAGTAGTACGGAGGCGGCCGTGAAGTCGGCCAGTTCGCCGCCGCGGATGATGCCGTAGACGAGCAGGACCAGTCCGACGATGGAGAGCGCGACACCGAGCGGGTCGACCCGGCCGGGACTGGGATCCCTGGAGTCCGGTACGAGGAGCACCATCGCGATCAGCGCGACGACGGCCACGGGCACATTGACCAGGAAGATGGAGCCCCACCAGAAGTGTTCGAGCAGCAGTCCGCCGGTGATCGGGCCGATGGCGATCCCGAGGCCCACGCTGCCCGCCCAGATACCGATGGCCTTGGGCTGCTCGTCGCGCTCGAAGACATTCATCAGAACGGCGAGAGTGGCAGGCATCACAAAGGCGGCACCGAAGCCCATCAGGGCGCGGTAGCCGATGAGTTCGGCGGGCGATCCGGACAGGGCGGCGAGGGCCGAGCCGGCGCCGAAGACGAAGATGCCGAAGAGCAGTACCTTCTTACGGCCGATACGGTCGCCGAGCAGGCCCGAGGTGAAGAGCAGTCCGGCGAAGACGAGCGTGTAGGAGTTGATCGCCCACTCCAGCTCGCTCTGGGTGGCGCCGATGCCGGTGGGTTCGGGAGCGGCGATCGTCTTGACCGCCACGTTCAGGATCGAGTTGTCCAGAACGACGATGAGAAGGCTGAACATCAGCACGCCCAGGATCGCCCAGCGGCGGCGGTGGACGGCTTCGGGTATGCGAGGTGCGGCGACCGGGCCGCCGGACGGTGTGGACATGACGCACAGGCTAGACCAATTTCGATACGACACCGTCTCGTATTGGAGAATCTTTACCGGCGGCCGGTGGGGTGCGAGGCATCTCGGAGCCCGTGTGCGTGAGGTGCGTGGGATGCGCATGGGGCGCATGGGGCCGGTGTGAGGGCCGGTACAAGGACCCACTTCCCGAGTGTGGCCTCGGGATGCCACCATGGTTGTGGTCCGGGGACACCGTCAGGGTGCCTCGAGATGACGAAAGGGCCATCGGCCATGACTCTTCAGGCTGCGCAGAAGCCGCCCGCGGAAAGCGGGAGCGGCGCGAAGGCGGAGAACACCAAGGCGCTGTACGGCGGCAGAAGCTCCCGGCGCATCACGGTCCATGACATCGCGGCGGCCAAGGAGCGCGGCGAGAAGTGGCCGATGCTCACCGCCTATGACGCGATGACGGCCTCCGTCTTCGACGAGGCCGGCATTCCCGTACTGCTCGTCGGCGACTCCATGGGCAATGTCCACCTCGGCTACGAGACCACGGTGCCCGTCACGCTGGACGAGATGACGATGCTCTCCGCCGCGGTCGTACGGGGCACCAGGCGCGCCCTGATCGTCGGCGACCTCCCGTTCGGCTCGTACCAGGAAGGGCCGGTCCAGGCCCTGCGCAGCGCCACCCGGCTGGTGAAGGACGCGGGTGTCGGCGCGATCAAGCTGGAGGGCGGCGAGCGCTCGCACACCCAGATCGAGCTGCTGGTGCAGGCCGGTATCCCGGTGATGGGACACATCGGGCTGACTCCGCAGTCGGTCAACACCCTGGGCTACCGGGTGCAGGGCCGTGGCGAGGAGGCCGCCCAGCAGCTCCTGCGCGATGCCAAGGCGGTGCAGGACGCGGGCGCCTTCGCGGTCGTGCTCGAACTGGTGCCGGCCGAGCTGGCCGCCGAGGTCACCAGGATTCTGCACATCCCGACGATCGGTATCGGCGCAGGCGTCGAGACGGACGCGCAGGTGCTCGTGTACACGGACATGGTCGGGCTGACGGACGGCAAGGTGCCGCGCTTCACCAAGCAGTACGCGAATCTGCGCCGGACGCTCGGCGACGCGGCGAAGGAGTTTGCGGACGAGGTCCTTGGCGGAACGTTCCCTCAGGAGGAGCACACCTTCCACTAGCCGGAGCGCGTGGGAACGCGTGGAAGAGCGGGCACCCGCGGCGGCAAGCCGGGCGCACAACGGCGCACTCGGCAGAGGCGCACGGGGCTCGACTCACAACCCACGCTTCCGCACGCCGCTCCGGGCGCGAGCGCCGTCCGAACCCGCCTTGAAGCCACTGCCCGCACGAGCGACAGCCCGCCGATCATCCCCCGTCGGCGGGCTGTCGCATGCGGTTGCCGTACGGACGTCGCACGCGGCTCTCGCACGCGGTTGTCCACAGGCGGTCGGCCGGCTGTCGGCGGCTTGTCGGTGGATTGTCGGTGGCGGATGGTCCACTGTTGTCATGACGCGAATCGACAAGAACCCCAACGGCAGCCGCACGGGCAACGCCGTCGAGGTGCGGGGGCTGGTCAAGCAGTACGGCGGACCACAGGGCACCCGGGCACTCGACGGAGTCGACCTCGATGTGCGCGAGGGCACCGTCCTCGGTGTGCTCGGACCCAATGGCGCCGGCAAGACGACGCTCGTCCGTATTCTCTCCACGCTCGTCCAGCCGGACGCCGGGACCGCCATGGTCGCCGGGTACGACGTGCTGCGCCAGCCTCGCCAGCTGCGCCGCACGATAGGCCTCACCGGCCAGTACGCCTCGGTCGACGAGAAGCTCTCCGGCTGGGAGAACCTCTATATGATCGGCCGGCTCCTCGATCTCTCCCGCCAGGACGCCCGCCGCCGCTCCGACGAACTGCTGGAGCGCTTCTCCCTCACCGATGCGGCGAAGAAGCCCGCGATGCAGTACTCGGGCGGTATGCGCCGCCGGCTCGACCTGGCCGCTTCGATGATCGGCCGGCCTTCGGTGCTCTATCTGGACGAGCCGACGACCGGGCTCGATCCCCGTACGCGTAACGAGGTCTGGGACGAGGTGCAGCGGATGGTCGCCGAGGGCGCCACCGTCCTGCTCACCACGCAGTACATGGAAGAGGCCGAGCAGCTCGCCAGCGAACTGACGGTCATCGACCGCGGCCGGGTCATCGCCAGCGGCGGAGTGAACGAGCTGAAGGCGAAGGTCGGCGGTCGCACGCTCCAGATCCGGCCGACGGATCCCGCGCAACTCCCGGCGATGGCACGGGCGATCGCCGAGACCGGGCTCGATGGCGTCTCCGGCACCCAGGCCGTGCCGGACGAAGGACTGCTGTACGTACCGATCCTGAGCGACGAGCAGCTCACCGCGGTCGTCGGCCTGCTGGGCGAGCGCGGTTTCGGCATCACCCATATCGGCACCCATCTGCCCAGCCTGGACGAGGTGTTCCTGGCGATCACCGGCCAGAAGACCTCCGTGTCCGACATCGCACCCGAGGAGATCGCGGTATGAGCACGACCACACTGCCCACCTCCGCGCCCGGGCGGACGCCCGTGCCGTCGCCGGTCCGGGCCGACGAGGGCCGGATCGGCCTGCGCGCCAATCTCCGGCACATCGGCGCGCTGGTGCGCCGTAACGCCCTTCAGATCAAGCAGGATCCGGAGTCGATGTTCGACGTCCTGCTGATGCCCGTCATCTTCACGCTGCTGTTCGTGTATGTCTTCGGCGGCTCGGTCGGCGCGAGCCTCGGCGGCAGCCGGGACGCCTATGTGAACTATGTGATTCCCGGTCTGATGGCGATGATGGGCATGAACATCGCGATGGCCGTCGGCACGGGAATGAACGACGACTTCCGCAAGGGAGTCATGGACCGGTTCCGTACGATGCCGATAGCCCGGTCCTCCGTACTGATCGCGAAGATCGTCGTGGAGATCGGCCGGATGCTGGTCGCCACCGCCATTCTGCTCGGCATGGGCTTTCTGCTCGGGCTGGAGATCAAGACCTCGGTGCTGGAGCTGGCCGGAGCCGTCGGACTCTCCCTGGCGTTCGGTGCCTCACTGATGTGGATCTTCATCCTGCTGGGCCTGACGATGAAGACGGCGCAGGCGGTCCAGGGCGTGGCCATGCTCGTACTGATGCCCTTGCAGTTCGGCTCGTCCATCTTCGCGCCGCCGTCCACGATGCCCGGCTGGCTCCAGACCTTCACCGACTACAACCCGCTCTCCAACCTCGCGGACGCGGCGCGGGGTCTGATAAACGGCGGTCCGGTCGCGCACTCGGTGTGGGTGACGCTGGCGTGGGCGGCGGGAATCACGGTGGTGACGGCTCCTCTGGCGGTGGCGAAGTTCCGCAAGAAGTCCTGAGGACCGGTGGGTCAAACGGACCGTACGAGAGCGGCGGCCTCCTCCAGAGTGAGGCTGCCGCCCTCGGCGTGGGCCGTCTCGAACGCGGTGTCGCCGAGGGCGGCCGTCACGGCCGCGCGCGCGTGCTTCAGCAGTTCCCGCTCGGTGGAGACTTTGAAGTGCCCGGGCGGCAGGAGCCCTTCGTACGCGCCGACGAGCCGGGCCGCGTCGCGTGCCCGCGCGTAGGCCCGGCCGTCGGC
>NZ_FMDK01000110.1 GCF_900091995.1 Streptomyces sp. MnatMP-M17 | reverse complement strand
CGTGGACACGGCAGCAGCCGATCTGCGCAGGATCGAACGCGACCTCCACGACGGCGCCCAGGCCCGACTCGTAGCCCTCGCCATGGACCTCGGCCTCGCCAAGGAGAAACTCACCGAGGACCCGGAGGCCGCGGCACGCATGGTGGACGAGGCACACGGAGAAGTGAAGATAGCCCTCCAGGAGCTACGCGATCTGGCACGCGGCATCCATCCCGCCGTCCTCACCGACCGCGGCCTCGACGCCGCCCTCTCCGCCATCGCCTCCCGCTGCACCGTCCCGGTGAACGTGAGTGTCGACCTGACCGAGCGGCCCGCGGAGGCGATCGAGGGCATCGCGTACTTCACGGTCTCCGAGCTCCTCCAGAACGTCAGCAAGCACAGCGGCGCGCGCACCGCGGCCGTCGACGTATGGCGGACGGAGGACCGGCTGCTGGTCCAGGTCCAGGACGACGGGCGCGGCGGCGCGCGGCTGGACGGCGGTACGGGCATGTCCGGGCTGGCCGAACGGCTCGGCGCGGTCGACGGGCTCTTCGTCCTCGATTCACCGGCCGGCGGCCCGACGGTCGTCACGGCCGAACTGCCCTGGCGTCAGCGCGGAAAGGGCTGAGAGGGCCGAGAGGGCCGGCCTCAAGGTCGGACCTACACCCTCCAGGGTGGGGAAAACCCCAGGGTGAAGACGGAGACCGGCCTCATGGTGCCGACACCTCACCGCCCAGCAGCATGGAGTACATGGAAGCCCTCAGCCCACTCAGCCACAGCCGGCAGCACAGCCGGAGCTACAGCAGGCAGCCCAGCCAGAGCCACAGCCCGCTCGCAGAACGGACACCACCGATGGCCATGGACCACGGATACGGATACGGCCCGGACCACGAGTACGGATCACGGCGGCGGCCTCATCTCCTCCCGCCCGCCCTGCGCGCGCCGGTCGAGGCACGTACCTGGCGCGAGTTCGGATATCTGCTGCTCAGCATGCCGATCAGCACCGTGTTCTTCACCTATGCGATAGCGACGCTCTCGCTCGGCGGAGGGATGCTCGTCACCTTCCTCGGTATCCCGGTGCTGGCGGTCGGGCTGGCCGGCTGCCGTGGCTTCGGCATGCTGGAGCGGGCGCGGGCCCGAGGGCTGCTGGGGCTGGACGTGGCCGATCCCGCGCCGGTGCGGAGCAAGAAGAGCGGAGTGATGTCCTGGGTCGCCGCGATGCTGAAAAGCGGAGTGTCCTGGCGGCATCTCGTCTACGGAGTAGTGCACTTCCCTTGGGCGATCTTCGCGTTCACCGTCTCCGTGTCGTTCTGGCTCACGAGCTGGGCGCTCTTCACCTATCCGCTCTGGCAGTGGGTGTTCCCCGACCATCTCGACCAGCCGGGCATCTCGGTCTACAGCGACAGCCGGGGCAGCGGTCTCTTCCTCGACACGCCGTTCGAGATCGGTGTCACCAGCGCGGTCGGGCTGGTGCTCGTCCTCGCCACTCCCTGGCTGATACGCGGTCTGGTGACCGTGGACCGGCTGATGGTCGCCGGACTGCTCGGACCGTCCCGGCTGGCCACCCGGGTCTCGGAGCTGGAGTCGGACCGTGGTGTGGTCGTGGACACGGCAGCAGCCGATCTGCGCAGGATC
>NZ_FMDK01000080.1 GCF_900091995.1 Streptomyces sp. MnatMP-M17 | reverse complement strand
CCGCCGCTGCCGCACCGTGTCGCGTCACTGCGGCTCGCCTCCTGGCGGGCCGCCCGCTCAGGGCTGGAGGACCGGCTCGTCCATCCCCGCACCATGGAGTCCGCTCCCGCCGAAGCGGTCGTACGGTCCTTATTGGCCCATGTACGGGACGCCCTGCGGGACCACGGGGATCTGGCATTGGCCGAGGAAGGCCTCCGCCGACTGCTGAGAACGGGCAACGGCGCGCGCGTACAACGCGACATGCTGCGGCGCACCGGAAGCCTGCACACCATGATCGCCGAATGCGTACGACGGACACAGACATGAAGCTCGTGGCCCGTCGTGCTGTGGCCTGTCGCGTGAAGCCCTTGGCCTGTTGCTTCCGCTGAGCCCGGCCGGGGGAGGATGAGGCGCCAGGCAGCAAGCCCTGGGAAGAACGCCGAGTGGGGAGCACTCCCATGACCACAGTCGCTGTAACCGGTGCCAACGGGAAGACGGGCCGTGTCGTCGTCGCGGATCTGCTGGAGCACGGTCATGACGTCGTCGCTCTGGACATCGTCGCCGGTCCCGGCGACCGGGACAGGATGGCCAGGATCGGGACGTCCCTCCTGGGCGCGGATCTGACCGACTACGGACAGGCCGTCGACGCGCTCCAGGGTGTCGACGCGGTGGTCCATCTGGCCAATATCCCGGCGCCCGGCCTGTTCCCCGCCGCCCACACACTGAACACCAACACGGTGATGAACAACAATGTCTTCCTCGCCGCCGCGCAGAACAAGGTGTCCCGTGTGGTGTGGGCATCGAGCGAGACCACCCTCGGCCTCCCGTTCGACGTCCCGCCCCGCTAAGCGCCGGTGGACGAGGACCACTACCCGTACCCGACCAGCACCTACGCGCTCTCCAAGGTGACGGGCGAGACCACGGCCCGGCATGTCGCCGAGTGGTCCGGCATTCCCTTTGTCGCGCTGCGGCTCTCCAACGTCCATCTCGAAGAGGACTACCGTCTCGTCCCCGGCTACTGGGCCGATCCGCATCTGCGGAAGTGGAACCTCTGGGGCTACGTCGACGCGCGGGATGTGGCGGGTGCCTGCCGTCTCGCGCTCACCGCGCAGGTGACCGGTGCGCGGAGCTTTGTCATCGCGGCGGCGGACACCATCATGCGGCGGCCCTCCGCCGAACTGCTCGCCGAGGTGTTTCCCGGCGTCGAGCTGACCCGTGAGATCGGGACGTACGAGACACTGCTGAGCATCGACCGCGCCCGCGAGGTGCTGGGCTTCGTACCGCAGCACTCCTGGCGGGACGTCATCGACCACTGACCGGCCGCCCATGACGGCGCGTCGGCCCTCTGCCGACGCACCGTCGTGGCGACGCGCCCTCCGTCGCCTGTCAGACCGCCCAGGCCTCCCGTGTCGTGGTCACGGCGGTACCGGTGCGTGCGGACTCCTCGATCGCCAGGCTGATCTGATGGTCCTGGCAGCCCTCGGCCAGCGGATAGGGCTCCGGGGCCTCGCCGCGCACCCAGGCACCCGTACGGCACAGCAGGTCGACCACGGCCAGGTCGTCCTCGGAGAGGTTCGCCCCGACGAACTCGTTCCGGTACACCACCCGTCCGTCGAAGGTGATGTGGTGCAGTTCGGAGCCCTCCAGATTGAGATCGGTTCCGGTACGGCGGCGGACCAGCGGCGACTCCACGGGCGTACGCGGGTCCGCCATCCTGACCACCTGATCGTCGACGATCTCGCCCAGCGAGCCGCGGACAACCATCCGCCGGCCGCGCAGCGGATTCCACCACTGGTTGTCCGTGAAGTCGTACAGCCCCATCCGCCCGCCGAAGTCCAGGAGCGCGATGGTCGTCGCGGCGTCCTTGGGCGTCAGATCGTCCGCCCATCCCTCCCTGGACAGCGGATCGGCGAGCGGAGCGGTGAAGGACCTCGCGGTCACGGTGGCGGGCTCGAAGCCGACTCCCAGCGTGTGCCGGATCAGGGAGACCGCGTGATAGAGGTGCGTGGAGGACATCTGCACCGAGGTCACCTCACCGATCACTCCCTCCCGCAGCAAGGCGAGCCGCGCCGCGTGCCCAGGCATCAGCGGATACTGCTCCGCCACCTGGACGAGCCCGCTGCCGCCGGTCTCGCGCCACAGGTCCCGCAGCCCTTCGAGGTCCGCCGCCGGCGGAGTCTCCGCCAGTACCGGCACCTCGCGGCGCACGAGGTCCTTCGTCACCTCCGGAGTGACGGACCACGGCACGGACGGGATGACGAACTCCGGCGCTCCCGAGGACTTCGGCGCCCCGGGGGACTCCGGTGCCCCTGGGCCCGCCAGCAGCTCATCGACACTGCGGCAGGCGGGCACTCCCCATGCGGCCTCCACCTCGGCGGCGCGCTCCGGTGACCGGCTCACCACACCGGTCACCGTGAGCCGGTCGGGCAGCTTCTGTGCCAGCCGGACGAAGAACTCCGACCGCCAGCCGGTGCCGACCAGGCCGAAGCGTACGGGTGCTGCACTCACGTGGATCGCTCCTCTGAAGACGGGCCGGAGGGAGTGGAAAACGGCCATCCGGCAGGGTACGGCGTGAGGGCCTTCGCGACACAGTTCCTGACGGGCCGTCCGATATGCCCTGTCCGGGACGCCAACCAGGAAGCTGTGGACCGGAACAAGCCAAAGTGACCGGTAAGCGCGGTGTTGCCGCCCGGTAAAGGCCCACGTGATCCCTGGCATATGACGGCGGACCGCGTCGGACAGGTGACCGACTCTCGGACAATGATCTCCGGAGTGATGACATTCCGATGTCCCGCTGAAACTATCTGCACACCGCACGGACGTCGTATCGCAGGTCTTCTCGCCGGGGCATCCACCGCCTCCGGTTCCCCCGTCACCGCCGGTCGTCACCCATGGCCGGACAGAAGGAAGCCGCAGGAATGACGAGCATCTTCCGTAGCAGGACAACGTTGTCTCACGCATCGCCTCCCTCCTCGCGTCCGACCCCCATACGCGGGCGGCTGGCGACGGCGGCGGCCGTCACCGTGGCCGCGCTCCTCGTCCCGGCACTGCCCGCCTCGGCCGCCGTCCCAGCCGTTCCCACCGTCCTCGCCGCGCAGACCACGCCCACCGGCGCGGATCGGGCACCACGGCAGATCGCGGCCGAGCCGAGACCCGGCGCCGCCGCCGTCGAGCTATCTCCCGCGCGGCGGGCGGGGGTGCTCA
>NZ_FMDK01000018.1 GCF_900091995.1 Streptomyces sp. MnatMP-M17 | reverse complement strand
TGGCCCGGCGCGTGCCGTGGCCGGAGCGCACGACGCCCACGGTGGCCGCCGTATCGCCGTCGCGACCTCGACCGGAGTCTTCACCGGATCGCTCGATGAGCCGGTCGGCGAGGACGGCCGGCGGAATCTGCGCCCGCTCTCCGAGACCGTGACGGACGTTCATTCGCTGGCGTTCCGTGCGACGGCGTCGGGGCAGCTCGTCGTCCTCGCGGCCTGCCGTTCGCGGGTCGTCCACGAGTGGGTGGTCCACGAGCGGGCGGTCGGTGAGCGGGCCGTGGACAGGCCGGCGCAGGACCGGGCCGTCACCGACCGGGGCTACGAGGTGTACGGAGTGCTGGCCGCGCCCGACGAGTCGGGTCTGCTCGTGGCCGCGGTGGGCCTCGAACGGATGGATCTGCTGCGCCTGGACGAGCGCCGTGGCTGACAGCCCGACAGGCATGACCCGAAGAAGTGAGGAGACAGCGGACATGGCGCACGACCTGGTGGTCTTCGTACCCGGTGTGCTGGGCAGCGTGTTGCGCGGACAGGACGGGAGGGACGTATGGAATCTGGCGCCCGGCGTCGCTGGCCGTGTCCTGTTCGGCTTGGAGAGCTACTTCGAGCAGTTGACGCTGCCGCCAGGAGCCGGACATGAGGCACCCGAAGGCCCGTCCGCCCTGGTGCCCGCCGATCTGCTGCGGGAGCCGCGCATCTGGCCCGGCCTGATGCCGCACATCGCGTACAAGAAGCTCGCCGCGCATCTGGACGGGCTGCTCGAAGGCCGGGTCGCGGTCTTCCCGTACGACTGGCGGCTCTCGAACCGGTACTCCGCGCGCAGGCTCCAGATCTTCGTGGAACGGGAGCTGGGACGCTGGCGGGAGCGGCGCAGGGCTCTCGGCGATCCCGAGGAGCCGAAGGTCGTCTTCGTCTGCCACTCCATGGGCGGGCTGGTCACGCGGTACTACCTGGAGGTGCTGGGCGGACGCGAGGTGGCCCGGTCGGTGGTGACGCTGGGCACGCCCTATGCCGGTGCGGTCAAGGCCGTACAGGCCCTGACCGGCACCTCTCCGCGAGGAAAGCTGCTGAAAGTGCCCGAGCGCCTGCGCGCACGGCTGGTCACGGCCGCGCGCAGCATGCCGTCGGTGCACCAGCTGCTGCCCACGTACCAGTGTGTGTCGGACCATCCGGACGGCACCCGGCTCGACGCGGTCTCCGTACCGGATCTGGACTCCGCCATGGTGCGGGAGGCGTTCGCCTTCCGCGGCGAGCTGGACGAGCACACACGCAAGAACGCCGAGGCCGACCGGGCGGCAGGCCGGAGCGAGGCATATCAGCTCTTCCCGGTCGGCGGGCGCGGTGAGCCGACGGCGGTACGGCTGAGCCTGTCGGCGGACACCGTCCGGTACGCCGACCGCTTCGAGGGCGACCGCCGCTGGCTGGGCGACGGCACCGTCGCCTGCGCGTCGGCGACACCGCCGGAGTGGGAGAGCGGTGCGCGCGTCGACTGGTTCAGGCTCGGGCATACGGCACTGCCCAACGACGCGCTGCTCCACCGCCAACTGCACGACCGTTACGACGCGTTGGAACACCGTCCCTACCAGTCGCTGGGCGTCGGCTTCGGCGTCGACGTACCAGAGGCCGTCGGTGCGGGCGAACCGGTGGAGGTGACGGCCGTGTCGGAGGAGACCGGGCTGCTCCTGGAAGGCCGTCTGATGTCACCCGCGACAGGCGAGATCCTGGAGCGCCGCCGCCTGCTCCCGGACGGCGAGGGCACCTACCGTGGCGGCTTCTCGCCACCGCCGGGCATCTGGCTGGTCGAAGTCGAGGCTCCTCGGGTGCCCACCGCTCCTCTTCAGCGGGAGACTCTCGTCGTCCTGGATTGACGGTCGGCCGATACGTCCCGTCCGATACGTCGAGCGGGCGCGCGGGTCAGATTTTGATCACACGGACGCGGGGACCGCAGAGGACCGTCAGTTCCTCGGGGTCCGAGGTGAGGACGGCCACCGGAGCGGGAGAGGCGAGCGCGGCGGCGGCCACGAGTGCGTCGAGCGCGTACGTGTGGCCGTGCAGGCCGGCCGAGGCGAGGAGCTTGCTCGCGTCGCGGGCGATGGCTTCGGTCGGCGGGACGATGTTCACACGCGAGACGGCGTGGTCGAAGCGGGCCTGGCCGACCCTGGGATCACATGCTTCGACGAGTGTGACCGAGCTGGTGACGACACGGATGTCCTCGGCCTCGGCCGCTGCCAGCCACTCGGTGAGCTCGGGTGCGCGCCGTACGAGCTTGGACAGGCCTTCGCAGTCCAGGACGAGCGTGCCGCTCACGCGGCGTCCGCCGAGCCGGCCGCGTCACCGCGCAGGAGGGCCCGTTTGACCTCGACCGCCGCCTGGTCGACCGGTCCGTGCTCGGCTTCGGCGTCCTCGATCAGTTCGCGCAGCCGTTCCCGCTCCAGTTGGCGCTGGATGAGCGCTTCGACATAGGCGGACATGCCGCCCTTGCCGGTCCGCGCCTTGAGGGCGGCGATGGTGCCCTCATGGAGAGAGACGGACACCGGCCGGACAGGTCCTTCACCGGGAGCGGGAGAGATAGCCATGGCGCCAGTTTGACAAACTCCTTGTTATGGCGATCGGCGCAGGTGGTGGGTCAGGAAGGCGACGCTGCGGGTGACCAGAGGAGCGATGTCGGCGTTGAGGAAGATGTGTTCGGCGCCCGGTACGGGGACGAGTTCCGCGTGGTTGCCGGCGGCCTGGAGGAGGTCGGCCAGGCGCTCGCTGTGGGTGAACGGGACGACGGTGTCGTGGGTTCCGTGGATCAGGAGGAAGGGCGGCGCAGAGGTGTGGGCGTAGGTGACCGGGCCGGCCGCTGCCGCGAGGCGCGGGCGGGCGGCCGGGTCGGTGCCCAGGAAGGTCACGAGCGGATTGTCGGGCTCGGAGGACCACTCCGCCAGCAGCGCCGCCACATCGGCGACTCCGTACCAGTCCACGACGACCGCGACCGTCGTGTCGCCCTCCGCGATCCCTTCCGTGCCTTCGAGCCCGGGATCGGCGGTGTCGGCCGTGCCGGTCAGCCCGGCCAGCGCGGCCAGATGACCGCCGGCCGACTCGCCCCAGAGGCCGATCCGCGTCCCGTCGATTCCGAGCGTCCCGGCGTAGTGGCGCAGATAGCGGAGGGCCGCCTTGACGTCGTGGAGCTGGGCCGGGAAGGGCGCTTCGCGGGCATGGCGGTAGTCGATGGTGGCGACGGCCAGTCCCGCCCGCAGCAGCGAGCCGAAGAGCAGATCCGCGCTCACGGTCGGCGGCGGATAGCGCCGGTCGCCCTCCATCCAGGCGCCGCCATGGATCCACACCACCACGGCGGGCGGTTCGGCTCCCGCTTCGGCTCCCGCCGGCACGGACAGATCGAGCAGACGCGGCCGGTAACCAGAGTTGGTGGCGTAGCTCAGCCCGTCGTACCGGCGCACACCGTTCTCACCGACGGCGGGAGCGGTCGGCGGTAGCTGTACCGGCGCGACGGCCAGCTCGGGCGGCGGCCAGGTGATCGGACCAGTTTCGGATTCCACGGCTGCTCCAGGTCTCGGTGGAAAGGAAAGTGGAAAGGGACAACGGACAACGGACATGGGACAACAACGGCTTGGCACAGCATGCACCGTTCAGGCCTCGACCAGTACGACGTCCAGCCTCCTCGGGCCGTGCACGCCCTCCACCCGTTCCAGTTCGATGTCGCTGGTCGCCGAAGGGCCCGAGATCCAGGTCAGCGGACGCGTCGGTACGAGCCTCGCCACGGCGTCCGGCACCGACGCGACGAGCTGTTCCGGCGCGCGCACCACGCAGAGGTGATGGTCCGGGACCAGGCTCAGCGCGCGGCGGCCCTGGCCCGGTCCGCCGTCCAGCACGATCGTGCCCGTCTCGGCGACGGTCAGCGCGCAGCCGGTCACCACACTGTCCGCCTCCTCGCAGGCCCGAGGGCTCAGCGGCGGCGAGTCGGTGAGGCGGCCGACCGCCGTCTCGGTGAGCCACTCCGCCGGCAGTCCCTCGGGGACGATCACCGTACGCGCGCCGCGCCGGGCCAGCACCGCCGCTACCGTCCCGGGCAGCTCGGCGGGCCGGCAGCGGTGCACGGTGGCGCGGTACTCGGTGAGCCGGTCCTGGAGCAGATCCAGCAGCGCACCCGGATCGCCCGGAGCATGGGCACCGTGGGCACCGCGGGCGTGCGCCGTCCGGTAGTCGCGGATGACCGGCACATCCTCCGGCCGCTCCTCGCCCGGGACATCGCTCAGGGCGGCCCGGATACGGCCGAACACCACCTCCCGGCTGCTCATGACCGCTCCTCGTCGGTACGAGTATCCGTACCGTTGTCGTCTGTACGACTGTCGTCCGTACGGTTCGCACGCCACCACTCCCGGAACGGCTCGGCCGGCATACGCGGCAGATCCCGGGACTCGCTCCACGCACCGGCGCCCGGCCCCGGCAGCCGCCTGGGATGCAGCCGTCTGGTGCGGGACGCGGTGCGCTCGGCCGCCGCGAGTACGGCGGGACGGTCGAGGATCCAGCCCGCGGCGCGCATGGCCGCCTTCTCCAGCCGATGGCCCGCGCCGCCCTGTTCCGCCACCCGTTCCCGTAGATGGACCAGGACCTCTGGGATGTCGATGGCCACCGGGCAGACCTCGTAACAGGCGCCGCACAGCGAGGAGGCGTACGGCAGGGACGCGTCCAGTTCGGTGCCGGTGCCCCGGAGCTGCGGAGTGAGGATGGCGCCGATGGGACCTGGGTAGGGCGAGCCGTACGCATGGCCGCCGGCCCGCTCGTACACCGGACAGACATTGAGACACGCCGAGCAGCGGATACAGCGCAGCGCCTGGCGCCCGACGGTGTCGGCCAGTGTGTCCGTACGGCCGTTGTCGAGCAGGACCAGATGGAACGCGCCGGGCCCGTCGCCGTCGGTGGTGCCGGTCCACATCGAGGTGTACGGATTCATCCGCTCGGCGGTGGAGGAGCGCGGCAAGGTCTGGAGGAAGACCTCCAGATCGCGCCAGGTGGGCACGACCTTCTCGATGCCCACCACGGAGATCAGCGTCTCGGGCAGCGTCAGACACATCCGGCCGTTGCCCTCGGACTCCACGACCACCAGCGTGCCCGTCTCCGCGACCATGAAGTTCCCGCCGGAGACAGCCACTTTGGCGGTCAGGAACTTCTCCCGCAGATGCAGCCGCGCCGCCTCCGCCAGCTCGGCGGGCTCGTCGGTCAGTCCTTCGGGCGCCGGGCGTCCCCACTCGCCCATCGTCTCGCGGAAGATGTCACGGATCTCGGCGCGGTTCTTGTGGATCGCCGGGACCAGGATGTGGGAAGGACGGTCCTCGCCCAACTGCACGATCAGCTCGGCGAGATCGGTCTCGTAGGCGGTGATGCCCTCGGCGGCCAGCGCCTCGTTGAGACCGATCTCCTGGGTGGCCATCGACTTGACCTTCACGACCTCGGTCTCACCGGTGGCTCTGACCAGCTCGGCGACGATCCGGTTGGCCTCGGCGGCGTCGGCCGCCCAGTGCACCACACCGCCGGCCCGGGTGACCGCCGTCTCCAACTGCTCCAGATAGTGGTCGAGATGGCGCAGCGTACGGTCCTTGATCGCCGCTCCCGCGGCGCGCAGCTCCGCCCAGTCGTGCAGCTCGGCGACGGCCTGCGCGCGCTTGGCGCGGATGGTGCCGGTGGCCCGCGTCAGATTCGCCCGGAGCCGGGTGTCGCGGGTGGCCTCGGCCGCCGCGCGCGGAAAGGCGGGCATGCCCAGATAGGTTCCGGTCATCGCAAGGTACCGGTCATCGCAGGGCTCCTCATCGCAGGGCTCCGGTCATCGCAGAGGTTCCGTCCGGGTGGAGGCGAGTATGTCGGCGAGATGCAGCGGGCGCAGATCGCTGCCCTGCCGACGCAGCATCCCGTTCAGATGCAGCAGACAGGAGTTGTCCGCGCCGCACAGCACGCGCGCGCCGGTGGACTCGGCGTTACGGATCTTGTCGGCGCCCATGGCCGCCGAGACATCGGGATTCTTGATCGCGAAGGTGCCGCCGAATCCGCAGCACTCCTCCACACCGGGAAGTTCGATCAGCTCCAGGCCCTCGACCGCCTCCAGCAGCCGCCGTGGCCGGTCGCCCAGGCCCAGCGTCCGCAGTCCATGGCAGGACGCGTGGTAGGTGACGGTGTACGGGAAGTACGCGCCGACATCGGTCACGCCCATCACATCGACCAGGAACTCGGTGAACTCGTAGACTCGGCCGGCCAGCGAACTCGCCTGCTCGGCAAGGCCGTTGCCACGTCCTTCGGCGGCGGCGCGCGCTCCGAGCCGTGGATAGTTGTCTCGGACCATGGCCACACAGGAGCCCGACGGTGCCACCACATACTCGTATCCGTCGAAGGCCTCGGCCATCCGGCGCACCAGCGGCTCGGTCTCCCGACGGTAGCCGGTGTTGTACTGCGGCTGGCCGCAGCAGGTCTGCTCGTACGGGAAGTCCACCTGGACACCGAGCCGTTCGAGGACGGTGACGGTGGCGATCGCCGTGGCCGGATGGACGGCGTCGTTGACGCAGGTCGGAAACAGGGCGACGCGCATGCCGGTCATTCCTCGGGCCGTTCCTCGGGCCATTCCTCAGTCATTCCTTGGTCGCTCCGGCGAGCATCCCGGACACCAGCGTGCGCTGCGAGAACAGGAAGAGCACCAGAACGGGCAGGATCGCGACGAGAATCGCCAGGGAAAGCTCCGGAATGGTGATGTTCAGTCCGGCGCCGGCCACCGGATTGAACGCCGGAGTCGAGGTCAGAAGCTGGTTCAGGCCCACCTGGACCGGGAACTGGTCGCTGCTCGGCAGCACGAGATACGGCAGGAAGAAGTTGTTCCAGTTGCCCACGAAGCTGAAGAACGCGACCAGCCCGACCACCGGCTTCGCCAGCGGCAGCGCGATACGGGAGAAGAGCTGCCACTCCGTACAGCCGTCGATCCGCGCGGCCGACAGCAGATCCCTGGGCAGGCTGCTGCCGAAGTAGATGTAGACCAGGTACACGCCGAACGGATAGAAGGAGAAGGGCAGGATCACCGACCAGACGGTGCCGATCAGATGGAAGCGGTTGAGCTCCAGGAAGACCGGCAGCACCAGCGTGGCCTGCGGCATGATCATCGTGACCAGGGTGATGGTCAGCAGTGTCTTGCGGCCACGGAACTTCGTCAGCGCCAGCGCGTATCCGGCGGGCACACTGACGGCCAGCGTCAGGATGAGCGAACCACCGGAGTAGACCGCCGAGTTGCGCAGCCAGGTGGCCATCGCGCCGTCCTGGAAGCTGAACAGATGCTGCCAGGCGGTGCCGATCTGCGCGAACGAGCCGAAGGACAGCGGATTGTCGTGCACCACCTGGCCCGCGGTCTTCGACGGCGCGAGCAGCAGCCAGACCACCGGCAGTACGAAGAACACCAGCAGCACGGCCAGTAGCAGGCCCACGATCAGGAAGGAGACGGCCCGGGAGGGCCGGAAGCGCCGGCCGGCGGCCGCTACGGGATGGGACAGAGGCAGTTGTGTCATTTCTCGTCCAACGTGAACAGGTTCGACCGGGCGACCAGCAGACCCGCGGCGATCAGCCCGAGAGCCAGCAGGAAGACGGAGATGGCGGCGGAGCCGTTGAAGTCGCCCTGCTGGAAGGCGTAGACGTACGCGAGCTGGTTGGGCGACCAGGAAGGACTCACCCGGCCGAGGCTCGCGGTCTGGAGGAGCTGCGGCTCGACGAAGAGCTGGGTGCCGGTGGCGAAGGCCATGATCGTCATATAGACGATCCACTGCCGGATCATCGGGATCTGGATGTGCCAGGCGGTACGCCAGGGCCCCGCGCCGTCCATCCGCGCGGCTTCCAGCACCTCGTCCGGGATGTTGTTCAGCGCTCCGTACATCACGACCATCCAGCCGCCCGCGCCGGTCCAGAAGGCGATCAGCATCAGGATCAGCGGCAGATTGCCGGGCGCGAGCACGGCCGCGAAGCTGTGCATTCCCATGCTGTTGAGCAGCCAGGACACCGGGCTGACATCCGGGTCCAGCATGAACAGCCAGACCAGGACGCTGGCGACGCCGGCGAGCGCGCCGGGAATGTAGTACAGGAAGCGGAAGAGCGCCGAGGTGCCCGGCCGCACGCGGCTGCGCAGGACCACCGCGACGAGTACGACCAGCACGACGAGCACGACCAGCCACATGACCAGATAGATCAGCATATGGGTGAAGGCCGGGACGAAACGGTAGTCCTGGGCGACCTTCACGAACTGGTTGAGCCCGGTGAACTGGCCCTGGTCGTTGGTGAGCGCCAGATAGAACGAGTAGCCGGTCGGAAAGACACCGAAAGCGAGCAGCAGCACCGCATAGCCCGCGACGAAGAGGTAGCCCGCGAGGCCGGGGCCCCTCCGCCGCGGCACGGTGCCGCGGCGGAGGGCGGAGACGGCGACGCGCTCGGTCTCCAGCAGTGTCATTCGTTGACCACCTGATATCCCTCGGCCTTCGCCTGGTTGCTGATCTCCTCCTGCCAGGCCGGCAGAGTCGCGACCAGGCTCTTGCCCGAGGTCAGCGCGGGCAGGACGACGCTGGACCAGGCGGTGGCGTCCGAGAACTTGGTGTTCGACCAGCCGGTCCACACCTCGTCGGCTGCCTCCTGGAACGGCTTGCTCACATCATTGGCGAAGTAGTCGCTGTTGACCGGATTGGCCAGCCACGCCTGCGCCGCCTTGGTGTAGGCCGGGTAGGTGGGCGCGGACGCCTGGTTCTCGTCGGAGGTGGTCAGCCAGGTGGCCAGATCCGTGGACGCCTTGAGGTTGGCGCTGTGCGAGGACACCATCCACACTCCGCCGCCGACATTGCCGGTGCTCGCCGTGGACTCACCCTCCCAGGTCAGCGGCGACGCCACGGCGATCTGCTTGGCCGGTGTCTTGAAGGCGGTCTTGAACAGGTACTGGCCGTACCAGGACGGGCCGTACGCCATCGCCACCTTGCCGCCGCTGTCCTTCGCGAAGCCCTGGCTGAAGAAGCCCTTGGTGGTGACGGCCTTCGCGGAGATCAGCCCGTCCAGCAGCGTCGCCATCCGGACACACTTCTGGTCCTTCAGATCGCTGCGCAGGGTGTCCGGCTTCACCAGATTGAACGCCGGGCACTGGCCGGACCAGAAGTACGACTCGTGGGAGTTGGTGTCGCCGACCGAGCCGACCAGATAGCCCGGGTGCTCCTTGGCGATCCGCTTGCCCAGGGCCTCGTACCGCTCCCAGGTGGTGGGCACCTCGTAGCCCCACTTGTCCATGAGCGACTTGTTGTACCAGAGGACCACCTGCGCGATGTCGTTGCGCACGCAGTAGGTGTGGCCGTTGAACTGGCAGGGCGCGAGGGAGCCCTCGGCGAAGCCGTCCAGTGTGCTCTTGGGTACGAGCTTGTCGTCCAGCGGCGCGGCGAAGGGCTGCGCGCCGGGCTTGGTGGGCTCGGACGCCCAGGTCATATCGGTGGGCGTGCCGAACACCACGTCCGGCCAGCCGCTGCCGGTCCGGTCGAAGAGCTGCACCTTCGACTGGAGATAGGTGGAGCCGTCGGCGCCGCCGTCGTAGGTGACGATCTCCATCTGCACGTCCGGGTGCGACTTCTGGTACGCCTGCACCGACGGCAGCCGGGTGGAGTCGGCCCAGACCGTGATCTTGGAACCGTCCTTCTGTGCGGCCGGCTTGAACTCCGTCCCCGAGGAGGAGGACGGTTCGGTGGAGGTGTCGGCGCTGGCACAGCCCGCCAGCACGGCCGCGGTGGCCAGCGAGAGCGCTGCGGCGGCGGTGCGTATCGCGGTACGGCGCCGGCCGGCTCTCGGAGATCCGGAAGACCTCATCGTCTTGCCTTTCTTGTACGTACTTGTGCGTGTTTTCCGCTCGCGCTTGTTCACGCGTGGGACAGGGAACGCGCCGGATGGGGGCGTCGGGTGCGGCGGCCAGGCGGACGGTCGCCGCCCGGTCGCCGCCCGGTCAGCGCGGCTGCTCGACGAAGCGGTGGAGTTCGCTTCCGTAACCGAAGTCGAGCGGGAGGGCTATGCCGGGCGCCGTGGGGGCGTGGACCAGGCCCTGAGCGTCCACATGGCGCTCGCGGACGACCTTCGCCGCGGTCACCAGGGACTCGTAGTAGGTGGTGTTGGAGATGGCCATGCACAGGTGGTGGTTCGGGATGTCCGAACCGTGCACCTCGGCACGGAGCCGGTAGGCGTCGGCGAGATGCGCGGTGCGCATGGCACCGGTGATCCCGCCCCGGAGAGTGGTGCCGGCCCGTACGCCGAAGGTGGCGGCGCCGGCCCGGATGAAGTCCGCGGAGTTCATATGCGCTCCGTCGGAGGTCTCGGCGACCAGCAGCGGTACGTCCACGGCCGCCGCCAGCCGCTGGTACGCGGAGATGCTGAACTCCCGCATCGGCTCCTCGTACCAGAGGTAGTCCGCCTCGGACAGCGCGCGCCCGAGCCGGATCGCGTCGGGCAGGTCGAAGCCCGCCGACCCGTCGTACATCAGCGGCACCGAGGGACCGACGTGCTCGCGCAGCGCCAGACACAGCTCGGCGTCACGGCGGGCATCGCCCCAGGCGTGCAGTTTGATGCCCCTGTACCCCAGTTCCAGGCACTGGTCCGCCACGTCGAGGAACTCCGCGACGCTGGAGAACGTCGAGGTGGAGGCGTAGGCCGGGATCGACTCCCGGAAGCCGCCGAGCAGGCGCCAGACCGGCTGGCCGTGGTAGCGGCCGGCCAGGTCCCACAGGGCGGTGTCGATCAGGCCCAGGGTGGGGAGCGGGAGTTCATGGATACGGTCCAGCTCCCACACCCGGTGCCACAGCCACTCCCGCTGGAACGGATCGGCTCCGACCAGTTCGTCACGGAAGACCAGATCAACCAGGCTCCGCAGGGTGGTGAAGGCTCCCGGCCGGGCGAAGAGAGCCACCCCCTCGGCTCCCTCGTCGGTGCCGATGCGCAGCACCGCGCCGTCGCCCACCGGAGCGCTTCCGCTCAGCCCGTCCCTCCAGCGGAAGGGCGGACTGGCCGCCGGAACGTCGATCCGGTGTACTTCGACATGGGTGATCTTCATCCTGGCTTTCGTTTCTGTGTGAGCGTGCCGGCCCGGTGGGGGCCTGTACGGCCCTGGGCGGGCGTACGGGTTACGGGTCAGGACTCGCCGTACGGATCAGAACTCGCCGTACACCTGGAGCCCGTAGACGCTGCCGCCGTTCCAGCTGGAGCCGGTGACGGTCAGCCGCAGATAGCGGGCGGTGACGGGCTGGTCGGCGATCGAGTAGTTGGCCGCCGAGACGGTGTTCGCGGAGGTGTGGTCCTCGAACGTGGACCACGCGGTCCCGTCGGTCGAGTACTCCAGCCGGTACTGGTAGCCGCTGGACTTCTCGAAGGTGGTCACCACGCTGGAGACCTCGGTGTCCCTGCCCAGGTCCACCTGGATCCAGGACGGATCGGGCAGTCCGAGGCCCTGGGCCCAGCGGGTGGACAGATCGCCGTCGACCGCCTTCTCGGGCGTGTTGTCCTCCGAGTACGACGAGGCGGTGACGGCCTTGCGCAGCGCCAGATCGTTGTCGGCGGGCATGGTGACGACGGCCGCCGCACTGGGCTCGGAGGTGTTCAGCACGGCGTCCCGGGCCACGACGGTGAAGGAGTACTTCGTCTCCGGGGTCAGCCCGGAGACCCGTAGCGTCGTGGCGTCGGTGACGGCGATCCGCTTGCCGTCCTGGTATACGACATAGCTGGTCACGCCGGTGTCATCGGTCGCGGCGGGCCAGTCGAGGTCCGCCAGGCCGGGCAGCAGCGGTGTGACGCTCGGCTGTCCGGGCGCCGAGGGAGGCGTACGGTCCGAACCGGGCGCCCGAGGCGTGCCGTAGACCTGGAAGTCGAAGACGCTGCCGCCATTGCCGCGCGATCCGGTGACCGTCAGCCGTACGAAGCGGCCGGCGACCGGCGAGGCGGTGTGGACGTAGTTGGTCATCGCCGAGGTGTCCGCGGCGGTGTGGTCCTCCAGCGTCTTCCAGTTGATCTCGTCGGACGACACCTCGACGCGGTACTTGTAGCCGCTGCTCTTCTCGAAGGTGGTGATCGCGCCGTTCACGTCGTACTGCGCGCCGAGGTCCACCTGGATCCAGGACGGATCGGGCAGTCCGAGGCCCTGGGCCCAGCGGGTGGAGAGATCGCCGTCCACCGCCTTCTCGGGCGTGTTCTCCTCCGAGTACGAGGAGTAGGTGACGGGCTTCTTCAGCGCGAGGTCGCTGCCGGTGGGCGTGGTGACCTTCACCTCACGGCTCGGCCGGGACTCGTTGCCGGCCGCATCGCGTGCGGTGATCCGGAAGGTGTACGTCGTGCCCGCCGTCAGGCCCGGGATACGTACCGAGTTCGTACCGGTGGCGTTGACGAGCTTGCCGTCGCGGTAGACGGAGTAGCCCGTGACGCCCTTGGCGTCGGTGGACGCCGCCCAGGTGAGGTCCGCGACGGTCGGGAAGTCGGTGACCGCGGCGGGGGTACCGGGGGCGCTCGGGGCGGTCCGGTCGGTGACGTCGGGACCCGGGTCGAGGTGCCGGTAGCCCGGCTGGAGACCGGCGTTGTTGACGATCGAGGCCGGGAGCTGGTCGCAGGAGCCGACGGTGATGTTGCCGCTCACGTTGTTGCCGATGCTGTTGGCCTGGGTGGTGAACGCGGGCTGGGTGGTGAAGTTGCCCGTGGCGGTGATGTCCAGGCCGTGGTTCATCAGCATCCACTGGTACGACACGTCGCACAGGGCGTTGCCGGTGTTCTGCCAGTACCGGCTGCCCTCGTCGTGGTAGATGGCACCGTAGGCCGCCGTGGGAACGCCGTGGATGTAGTTGCCGGAGACGACGCCGCCGGGGTTGGTGCTGAGGGTGTAGATGCCGCCGCCGTCGGCCTGCGACTTCATGAAGTCGAAGATCTCGTTGTCGGTGATCTTGCTGTTCCGGCTGGTGGTGTCGGTGTCCCAGACCGGTACGCCGGAGTTGCCGGGGTAGTTGGTGTCCCCGCCCTTGTCGGTGAGGCCCCAGCCCCAGCCGACGGAGATACCGCTGTAGGGCAGGTCGTAGACCTTGTTGTGGCTGATCACCGTGTTGTCGGTGTAGCTGACCAGGATGCCCACCGAGCCGTTGTACTGGTCGGCGACCTTGGTGACCAGGTTGTTGGCGATCGTGGTGTTCTTGGTGATGTCCCGCGGGTCGTCGGGGTGGTGGTCCACGATGTCGGTGCCGCCGACCTGGATGCCGGTGGCGGCGATCTGGCGGAAGACGTTGCCCGTGATGTCCGTGCCCTGGGTGCCGGTGTTCAGGTTGAGACCGACCGCGCCGAGGTGGGTGAAGGTATTGCCCCGGAAGCCGATGTCGTGGCCGTGGCTCACGTTGACGGCGCCGGGGGTCTTCAGCCAGTGCAGCCGGGTGGAGTCGAAGTCGGGGTTGTTCTCACCGACCATCCGGAAGCCGGCCTGGCCCTCGATGAGTCCCTCGGACGAACTGGGGGCTAGCCAGGTGGAGTAGGAGAAGGTGATGCCCTCGAAGGAGATGTCGGTGACCGGCTTGGCCGTGGTGCCGTTCAGATCGACCAGGTCCTGTACGAGCGGCACCGTGACGGTGGCGGCGGACAGGTCCTGACCGTCCTTCGGCATGTAGTAGACCTCGCCCTTGGCCTTGTCGAGGTACCACTCACCGGGCGAGTCCAGCAGTTCGCGGGCGTTCTCCAGCCAGGTCGGGTTCTGGATCTCCTGGCCCTGCTGGAGGTGGGCGTTGCGCCAGCACGGCTGCCGCATGGTCATCGCGTTGCCGGAGATCGACTCCACGGGGCAGCGCATCAGCTTCCAGCCCCAGCCACTGACGACTTCCAGGTCCTTGGGGTTCTTGTACCCGCTGATGCTGGTGTCGGTGAAGGTGTAGCCGGTCGAGGTCTTGTTGAAGCCGGGCGGGTTCTTCTCGCCGCGCGCCCGGGTCTGGAGCTCGCCGTTCACATAGAGCTGACGGGTGTCGAGATCGCCGACGGACGCCTTGTAGACCTTCCCGGACGCGTCGGCCGGAGTCCAGCCGGTGATCCGCTTGCCGCCGCTGATCACCGGCTGCGCGCCGGGCGCGGCCTCGTAGACGATCCGCTGCCCGTCCTTGCCGGAGTCCTGGGCGGAGAGGCTGAACGTACGGCCGATCTGGTACGTACCGGACATCAGCCGTACGTGGACATCGCCGCGGACCCTCTTCTTGGCCTCGCGTACATAGTCCCGCGCGTGTTCCAGCGTCTTGAACGGATGCGCGGCGGTGCCGGAGCCGGAGTCCCGGCCGGACGGTGAGACATAGACGTCCAGGCCCGACGCGCGCGGGGACGCCTGGGCCGGTGCGGCGACCAAGGGCGCAGCGGCGGCGGCGAGGGAGAGGGCGGCTATCAGTGTTCTTCGGAGCGGTATGAAGGCGCTCCTGCGAGCAGACGGTACAGACACGGAAATCCAATCGCCTGAAGGAAGTGACAGTGGGGAGACCCGGTCGTCCTCCGGGTCCCCCCGGCGTTGGGCGGCTCGGTCCGCGAGCCGTGGTGGTGTGTAGCTGGTGTGGTGCTGGTTCGGCGTGGTGGCTGCCGGTTTACGAGGCGGACGTCTCAGGGGACAGGGGCTCGTCCCCGGAGCCGGTGCTCCTCGGAGGCGTCCCAGGGGTGCCGGTCGTGGATCGGCCGTCCAGGTTGAACAGCCGGTCGCGGATCTTCCGTTCGAACTGGCTCTGTGTGGTGGCGATGTGCTCCACCATCAGCTCACCGGCGAGATCGGCCTCCCCCGCGGCGACCGCCTCGGCTATGGCGAGATGCTGTCGTGCGGCGACCTCCAGCGACCCGGGAGCGTCACCGTGGAAGAGCAGCACATCGGACTGTGACGCCAGGCGCCGCACCCCGGCGACGCTCGATCGGAGAAACACGTTGTGCGCGGCGGCGCCCACCGCGTCATGGAACGCCGAGTCGGCCTTGGCGAAGCCGTAACCGTCGGCCGCCCTGGCCGCCACCAGCGAGGTCTCGGCACACTCCCGTACGGTCCTGACCTCGATCGGTGTGGCGAGGGTGGCGGCGCGGCGCGCCGTCTCCGACTCGATCACCGTCCGGTAGTCGAGGAGCATCAGGACGTCTTCCATGCTCGTCGGCCGGAAGTGCGAGAGATGGTCGTCCACCAGCCCGCCGCCCGAGTCGGCGACGAAGATTCCCGCGCCGCGCCGCACACTCAGCCGGCCGATGGCGGCCAGGACCTTCACCGCCTCGCGGGTGACATTGCGGGAGGCGCCCAGGATCTGGGCCAGGCCCTGTTCGGTGGGCAGCCGGTCGCCGGAGCGCAGGTTCTGCTCGGCGATGTAGTTCAGGAGCTGCTCGGCGACCAGCTCGTACCCGGGCCGGTACGGACGCGACGCGTCGTCATCCTCTCCGCCAGGGAGCTGGGATGGAGCTGCCATGGTGTGACCCCCGTTTTCCATGTTCGGATTAATCAGGTTCATCGGCGGGGGTAACTATGACATCCACGTTACGCATTGAGAAGAGTCCGGGAGAAACTTCGTTCATCGACTCTCTGAACTGGTGTTTATCGCCTTAAAAGGGGTGTCTCAGCCGTAACTATTGCGTGCAAGGGATCAGATCCTTAAGGTCCTGCCTGTCAGATGAAGCAGATCGATCGCATACCCGTGGGAGAGACCGCGATGAAACTGGGCAGCCGCCGCCGGCGGACCTTCGGGGAGGCCTGACATGAGTGCTCGTCATATAGGCGCGTTCGACGGACTCGGAGCCCTGGTCACCGGCGGCGCCTCCGGTATCGGCCTGGCCACCGCCCGGCTGCTCGCCGCCGAGGGCGCGCGGGTGGCCGTACTCGACCGGGCGGAGGCGCCCGACGAGGCCGCGGCCGAGGGATTCGCCGTCCATGTCCGTGCCGACATCGGCGACGACGCGTCGGTCGTGGCCGGTGTCGCGGAGGCCGTCGCGGCACTCGGCGGGCTGGACGTACTGGTCAACAACGCCGGGATCGGCGCCCAGGGCGGTATCGAGGACAACGGCGACGACGAGTGGCACCGCGTGCTCGACATCAATGTCCTCGGGCTGGTGCGTGTCACCCGGGCCGCGCTGCCCGCGCTGCGCGCCTCCGCCCACGCGTCGGTCGTCAACATCGGCTCGATCGCTGCGACGGCCGGGCTGCCGCAGCGCGCGCTGTACTCGGCGAGCAAGGGTGCGGTGCTGTCGCTGACCCGGGCGATGGCCGCCGATCTGCTGCCGGAGGGCATCCGCGTCAACGCCGTCAATCCCGGCACCGCCGACACACCGTGGGTGAGCCGGCTGCTGGACCGGGCCGACGATCCGGCGGCCGAGT
>NZ_FMDK01000346.1 GCF_900091995.1 Streptomyces sp. MnatMP-M17 | reverse complement strand
CGTCCGGCGGCTGCTCGTCCGCGAGGGCAACCGCTACCACCCGAGCGGCGACCAGCCGGGCGCCGGCGTCTATCCGTACATCGTCACCACCCACCGGCTCACCGAGCACTTCACGGCCGGCGGAATGAGCCGCTGGTCGCCCTATCTCGCCGAACTCCAGCCGGAGTTCTTCTGCGAGATCTCGCCGGCGCTCGCCGCGGAGCGCGGACTCCGGCACGGTGGCTGGGCCACGATCGTGACCGCGCGCAACGCCATCGAGGCCCGTGTGATGGTGACCGGGCGGATCAGACCGCTGACGGTGCAGGGCCGTACGGTCCACCAGATCGGGCTGCCGTTCCACTGGGGCCCCAACGGCGTCTCCACCGGCGACGCGGCCAACGAACTGGTGGCCATTGCCCTCGATCCCAACGCGCACATCCAGGAGGACAAGGCCCTGACGGCGGACATCATCGAGGGCCGCCGTCCCCGGGGCCCCGAGCTGCCCCGGCTCGTCGACGCGTACCGCAGGCGGGCCGGCATCACCGCACAGACCGGAACGGAGACGCGGACGTGACGCACCATCTGCTCAGTGGACCGGAACACGATCCCGCGCGTGACGCGGGCCATGAGAACCCGCCGCCGCGCGTCGGATTCTTCACCGACACCTCGGTCTGCATCGGCTGCAAGGCGTGCGAGGTGGCCTGCAAGGAGTGGAACGCGATCCCCGAGGACGGACTGACGTTCACCGGGATGTCGTACGACAACACCCTGGGCCTCGGCGCCTCCACCTGGCGGCATGTGGCCTTCATCGAGCAGTCCGTGCCGACGAGCGACGGGCGTACGGAGCTGCCGCTCGTGTCCGGCGGCGGGACGAGCGCGAGCGGTGGCGAGCTGCGCTGGCTCATGTCGTCGGACGTGTGCAAACACTGCACACACGCCGCCTGTCTGGACGTCTGTCCCACCGGCTCGCTCTTCCGCACGGAGTTCGGCACGGTCGTCGTGCAGGACGACATCTGCAACGGCTGCGGCTATTGCGTCCCCGCGTGTCCGTACGGCGTGATCGAGCAGCGGCCCTCGGACGGCAGGGCCTTCAAGTGCACGATGTGCTACGACCGGCTCGGCGCCGGTCTGGAGCCCGCCTGCGCCAAGGCGTGCCCGACCGAGTCGATCCAGTTCGGCGAGCTCGAAGAACTGCGCGAGCGGGCCGCGCTGCGGGTCGACCAGCTCCACAAGGAGGGCGTCACCGAGGCGCGGCTGTACGGGCACGATCCGCAGGACGGAGTCGGCGGTGACGGAGCCTTCTTCCTGCTCCTGGACGAGCCCGAAGTCTACGGGCTGCCTCCGGACCCGGTGGTCACCACCCGCGATCTGCCGGTGATGTGGAGGCACGCGGCCACGGCCGCGCTCTCGCTGGTGGGCGGCTTCGCGCTGTCGTTCGCGCTGACCGGTCTCGCCGCGCGTACCGGAAGGACGCGTACCGGAAGGACGCTCACCGGAAGGAAGGGACGGACATGAAGAGAGGGATGGCGGATGTGACCGCCTCCGGGAGGACTTCGGACGCCCGTCGGCGCAAGCGGAACGGCGAGGAGCCGATGGTGCCCCGGGCCACGTTCGACTCGTACTACGGACGGCCCGTCATCAAGGCGCCCGGCTGGTCGGCCCGTGACATCGCGGGCTACTTCTTTCTCGGCGGACTCGCGGGCGCGGGCTCCGTGCTGGCCGCGGGCGCGCAGCTGACGGGCCGTACGGCCACGGCTACGGCGATGAAGGTCTCCTCGCTCGCGGCGATCACGCTCTCGGCCGCCGCACTTGTCAACGACCTGGGGCGGCCCGGCCGGTTCGTGAACATGCTGCGGGTCGTCAAACCGACCTCGCCGATGAG
>NZ_FMDK01000369.1 GCF_900091995.1 Streptomyces sp. MnatMP-M17 | reverse complement strand
GGGCGGGCGCCGCCCCCGCGCCCGCGGCTATTGGTCCAGACCTTGACGTGTTCATGGGATGGCTCTACCTTCCTGACTCAATGACAGGTTCACAACTCCACTCGGCGTTCATATGAGTGAATCGAGTTGGGGGCCGAACCCTTGACCGGAAGGCACCCCCACATGCGCCCCGGATCCATCCCCAGACTTCTCGGGCTCTCCGCCGCTCTCGCCGGTGTCCTGGCCGCGGCCTTCACGGCGCCCGCCGCCGCCGAGAAGGCGCCCAAGGCAGCTCCCGCCGCCGTCCCGGCCGTCGCCGCCGCTCCGGCGAGCTTCACCCACCCCGGGGTGAACCTCAACACCGCCCAGCTCGACTTCGTACGGGGCAAGGTGCAGGCGGGCGCGCAGCCCTGGAAGGCCGCCTACGACCAGATGATGGCGAGCAAGTACGCCTCGCTCACCAGGACGGCCAAGCCCCGCGCGATCGTCGAGTGCGGCTCGTACTCCAACCCCAACAACGGCTGTACGGACGAGCGCGAGGACGCCATCGCCGCGTACACCACCGCGCTGGCCTGGTACATCACCCGTGACGACCGGTACGCGCAGAAGTCCATCCAGCTCATGGACGCCTGGTCCAACTCGATCCAGGACCACACCAACAGCAACGCGCCGCTCCAGACGGGCTGGGCCGGCTCTTCCTGGCCCAAGGCCGCGGAGATCATCAAGCATGTCTACGGCAACTGGCCGAACGCCGGGCGCTTCAGCACCATGCTGCGCAATGTCTATCTGCCGGAGATCATCAACGGCTCCAACTCCAATGGCAACTGGGAGCTGACGATGATGGAGGCGGCGGTCAGCATCTCCGTCTTCCTCGATGACAAGGCGAGCTGGGACAAGGCGATCGGCAAGTATCTCGTCCGGGTGCCCGCGTATATCTATCTGGCGTCCGACGGCGATCTGCCGAGGACCGTACCGAGCCAGAACCTGAACACCCGCGACAAGATCGTCGGTTACTGGCAGGGCCAGGGCACCTTTATGACCGGTCTCACCCAGGAGACCTGCCGCGACTTCGTCCACACCGGCTACGGCATCTCGTCCGTCTCGCATGTGTACGAGACCGCCCGCATCCAGGGCCAGGACCTCTTCCCGCAGGTCGGCGAGCGGCTGCGGCAGGCGCTGGGCTTCCAGTCCAAGTACGAGGTCCAGGCCGAGCCCGTACCGTCGAACCTGTGCGGAGGCAGTGTGCAGCGCGGGCTGGGACCGATCACCGAGGTCGGCTTCAACGCGCTCAACACGCGGCTGGGTTACGCGATGACCAACACGCAGCGGCTCACGGAGCAGCAGCGGCCCTCGGGCACGAACAATCTGTTCGTGGCCTGGGAGACGCTGACCAACGCGAGCAACCCGAACTAGGGGCTCTCGTTACGAAAGACCCTGGCCGCGCGGCCGGCCGGGCGACTTTTCTCCAGGTGGCCTCAAGGGCGCGCCGTCCAGTGAGTGACTGGGCCGGCGCGCCCTCCGTCGTTATGCCTCGGCCGTGCCGGCCGTGCCGGCCGTGTCGGTCAGTGTGCGGGCGTCGGTGTTCGCGCCGCACAGGATGACGCAGATCTGCTCGCCCGGCGCCGGGCGGTAGCCGAGCGTGGGTGTGGTGAGGGCCGCCAGGGCCGTGGCGGCGCCGTGTTCCACCGGGACGCGGTGGGCGGTCCACAAGGTGTGGCGGGCACGGGAGATCTCCTGGTCGGGCACCAGGACCGAATGGACATCGGTCTGTTGGGCGGCGTGCAGGGCCAGCGGAGTGGCGCGGGAGGCGCCCAGGGAGTCGGCGGCGACCGACTCGACCGGGACGTCCACCACCGCGCCGGCCTCGATCGCGGCGTTCAGGGCGCGGCAGTTCTCCGGCTCGGCCGCCACGATCCGTACACCGTGGTGACCGGCCGCCGTGGCCACTCCCGCGAAGAGACCGCCGCCGCCGACCGCGACCACCACCGTGTCGAGGCCCGGGAGCTGCCGGTGGATCTCCTCGAAGAGTGTGCCCGCTCCGGCGGCGATCAGCGGATGGTCGTACGCGTGCGAGGCGAGCGCGCCGCTGCGGGCGGCGAACTCCTCGCAGGCCGCCAGGGCTTCGGCGTACCGCGTGCCGACGAGCCGTACCTCCGCGCCGTACGAGCGGAGCCTGGCCACCTTCACCGGCGGCGCGGTCTCGGGCAGGAACACCGTGGCGGTCACGCCCAGTTGCCGGGCGGCCCAGGCGCAGGCGAGCCCGGCGTTGCCGCCCGAGGCGATGGTCACGCCGGCGTCCGGGAGAGTGCCGGCCGAGCGGTGGGCCTGGAGGAAGTTCTGGGCGCCACGGGCCTTGAAGCTGCCGGTGTGCTGCATGAACTCCAGCGCCAACCACACCTGGGAAGCGCCGGTGGCGTCCGTGGCGCCGTCGGCGCCGGTCGCGCCCGTCGCGCCGAGCTCCGTCGGCGCCAGGACCACCGGGCGTACCCGTCCCGCGACGCGGTCGCCCGCCTGCTTGACATCGTCGTAGGTGAGTCGGTTCACGGAGGCTCCTGTGCTGCCGGGTGTCGCTGGACGATACGGCGTACCGTACGCCGACCACCTGACAGAACCGCCCGAGGTGTCGGTGAGGACACCTCGGGCGGTTCCCGGATCAGCTCCGATCAGCTCGGCCGGAGCGGGCCGTCCTGCGGCTCAGCCCTAGAAGGTGAGCTTCCAGCTGTTGATACGGCCGACGTCCGCCGACGCGACATCCTGGACCCGGAGCTTCCAGGCGCCGTTCGCGACCTCGGACGAGGCGCCCGCGTAGAACGTCTCGATGACATTGTCCGCCGAGTCGCTGCCGCTGGCGGGCTTCAGGTTGTACACGGTGCCGTCCGGCGCGACCAGGTCGATGATCAGGTCACCGCGCCAGGTGTGCGTGATGTTCACGTCGACCTGGAGGCTGGCCGGAGCGTTGCCCGCGACACCCGTGACATTGATCGTCGAGGTCACGGCAGCGCCGTTGTCCGGAATGGCGACCTGCGTGGTGCTCTCGAACGACTGGCCCGTGCCGCCGCCACCGGGACGCGGACCGACGGCGATGGCGGCCCAGGCGTTCTGGACGGCCGTGTACTCGGCGCTGGTGGCGCCGTACAGCTCGGCGGTGGCCGCGAGCGTGCCCGTACGGGCCGCCGAGTAGTTGGTCGTGGACGTGAACTTGGTGGCGAGCGCGCGGAACCAGATCTGCTCGGCCTTCGCCCGGCCGATGCCGGTCACCGGCAGACCGTCCGAGGTCGGGGAGTTGTACGAGACGCCGTTGACGACCTTGGCGCCGCTGCCCTCGGAGAGCAGGTAGAAGAAGTGGTTCGCCGGGCCCGAGGAGTAGTGGACGTCCACGCCGCCGATACCGGAGTACCAGTAGTCCTTGGACGCGCCGTCCTTGCTCGGCTTGTCCATGTACCGCAGCGGAGTGCCGTTGCCGTTGATGTCGATCTTCTCGCCGACCAGGTAGTCACCCGGGTCCTGCGGGCTGTTGGCGTAGAACTCGACCGTCGCGGCGAAGATGTCGGAGGTGGCCTCGTTCAGACCGCCGGACTCACCGCTGTAGACCAGACCGGCCGTGGCGGCGGTCACGCCGTGGGACATCTCGTGGGCGGCCACGTCGATGGACGTCAGCGGCTTCGCGTTGCCCGCGCCGTCGCCGTACGTCATGCAGAAGCAGCTGTCCTGCCAGAAGGCGTTGATGTACTGGTTGCCGTAGTGCACCCGGGAGGACGCGCCGACACCGTCACCACGGATACCGGAGCGGCCGTGCACGTTCTTGAAGTAGTCCCAGGTCTCAGCGGCACCGTAGTGGGCGTCCGCGGCGGCGGTCTCCGTGTTGGACGGCAGACCGTTGCCCCAGGTGTCGTCCGGGCCCGTGTAGAGCGAGTTCCCGCTGGCCGCGTTGTTCGTCTTGTGGTTGCCGCGGCCGGTGTCGGTCAGGCTGTACGTCGAGCCCGACAGCTGGGTGCCCAGCGTGACCTGGCCGCTGTACTGCGTGTTGCCGATGCCGTTCTCGACTGCCTGCCACTCGTACAGCTTCTTGCCGGTGGCGGCGTCCGTCACGACGTGCAGCTCGTTCGGAGTGCCGTCGTGCTGGAGCCCGCCGACGACCGTCTCGTACGCGAGAGTCGGCGCGCCCTGCGCCATCCACACCACCTTGCGCGGCGCGCGGTCGGCCTCGGCCTTCTTCGAGCCCTCCGCCGCGGCGGCACTCAGCGCCTGCTTCTCGGCGGTGGCCGGAGCGATGTCGGCCGTGGTGGCGACGTTCTTGAGCGCGGCCTTGGACGCCTTGCTGACGGACTTGGTCGCGCCCGCCTTCGTCGCGGCCACGACGAGGTCGCCACCGAGGACCGGGAGGCCCTGGTAGGTGCGCTCGTACCGGGTGTGCGTGGTGCCGTCCACATCCTGGATGACATCACGGACGACGAGCTTCTCCTGCGCGCCGAGACCGAGGTCCGCGGCGGTGGCCGCCTTGGACGCGTCGGCCGCCTTGATCAGCGCGGTGCGCTGCGCGGGGGAGAGAGCGCGCTCCTGCGCACCCGGGTTGGCCTGGCCGGCCACCGGTGCGGCCGGAGCGGTCTCGGGCTGGGCGGAGGCGGTACCGGCCTGCACACCGACGGTGAGCAGAGCCGCTGCCGCTATCAGAGCACCGGTCGCGGTGGCGCGACGGCTGGGCGTGGATCTCACGCGAACTCCTTCTGCGAGGGGGGTACCGGGCCGCTCGGTGGGCAGCCCGGACAGAGCAAGCGGAGCAAGGTGGTGCGGAGAACGGGGGAAGAGTGACAGCCGTGACGGCTCACTGTCAGGAGCGCGTCAAGAAGTTGGCCGGAAATCGTTCGCTGCTCGAAAGGCCCTGTTCGTTAAGCGGACGTTTCGTCGATCATCGCGGGGATGCCGCCGAGGGTTCGCACACCGTCAACATCGGTTCGTGACAGCACCATTCGAGGACCGCGCGGAGTTCGGGCGCGAAGTTGCCGAATGTGAACGCGATGTTGAGCGGACGGCACGCGGGCGCTGACGGGATCGTTTCGTAACGTGACTGATTTCTTACCGTCCACTCTGCGGTGGTAAGGGCGTCAGCTCCGCGATGGTCCGGGCGTCAACTCACGGTGCCGCGCACCGGAACGCGCGGCGCGGGCGCGGGAGCGGCCACCGGTGCCTCACGTGCCCACCGGCCCGCGATGACCGCGCACACCATCAACTGGAGCTGATGGAAGAGCATCAGCGGAAGGATCACCAGCCCGGCCGAGGAGCCGAAGAGCACGGCGGCCATGGGCAGTCCCGTCGCGAGGCTCTTGTTCGAGCCGCAGAAGACGATGGTGACGCGGTCCTCGCGGCTGAACCCGAGCCGCCGCGCGGCGAACGAGGTCGTACCGAGCGCCACCGCCAGCAGGGCCGCGGCCAGTCCCAGCAGGACGAGCAGCCGCGCCGGTGTCATCTGGTGCCAGATGCCCTCGGCCATGCCTCTGCTGAAGGCCGTGTAGACCACGAGCAGGATGGAGAACCGGTCCAGGAGCCCGATGCGCTTCTTGTGTCGGCCGATGAACGCGCCGATCCAGCGGCGGCAGAACTGCCCGGCGAGGAAGGGCAGCAGCAGCTCGGTGACGATGGTGAGCAGCCCGTGGAGCGAGAAGCTCACCGTGGAGCCGATCAGCCAGGCCGCGAGCAGCGGAGTGGCCACCATCCCGGCCAGGCTGGAGTACGTACCGGCGCAGATCGCGGCCGGGACATTGCCGCGGGCGGTGGAGGTGAGCGCGATCGACGACTGGACCGTCGAGGGCACGACACAGAGGAAGAGCAGCCCCATGTAGAGCTGTTCACCGAGCAGATACGGTACGAGACCGCCGACGGCCAGGCCCAGCAGCGGGAAGAGCGCGAAGGTGCTCGCTCCGACGACGAGATGGAGCTTCCACTGCCGCAGACCGTCCAGCGCCTCCCGGGTGGAGAGCCGCGCGCCGTAGAGGAAGAAGAGCAGACCGATGGCGATGTCGGCGGCATGGCCGACGGCCGTCGCCGCACGGCCGGTCGCGGGCAGCAGCGCCGCGAACACGACCGTGCCGAGGAGGGCGACGACATAGAGGTCGACCGCCCTCCTCAAGCGGCTCGGCCAGGAACTCAGCCAGCTCATCGACGTCACGTCACTCACCGCTTTCGCCTTGCCACGGAGGATGGCCGACCTCGGTGGTCCAGTTGCCGGAGGAAGTACGCGGACGATCCGGTTCCTGCGCGGGTGCGGGTGCGGGCGTCGGCGCGGGTGCTGCTCCCGCGCCCGCGCCCGAGCCGTCTCCGGTCTTTACGTCGATGGCCCCGCCGCCTCCGTCGTGATCGCTGCCCGCCGTGCCCTTGCCGAGGAGCAGCGTATTGAGCGTCCGGTCGACCTCCAGCCATGAGTCCGCGAAGGAGTTGTCGATCACGATGAGGCCGACGCTCCGGTTGCCCGTGGGCTCAGGCCGCGACTCGTCCTCCTCGTCGTCCCGCGCCTCCACGGGCGTGGCCGCGGGACCGGCCGTCGCGACACCGCCGACGCAGAGCACACTCGCCGCCGCCGCGACGACCGCTCCCGCGGTGGACGCGCCTCGTACGAGAGGCCCTGCTTTCCGCTGCCGGTGCCGGCCGCTGCCGGGCCGGAAGAGTTTCACAGACATATGACGGTCCGGTCCGCTTCGGTTCGCCTCGGTTCGATTCGCGGTCAGACCGATACCGACTGACGGTACTTGTGGTGCCTGCTGATGTTCTTCTCCAGCAGTTCCGTGGATCCCTTGACGCCGATGGCTCCGGTCTCCGCGGTTTCCGGGAGCCGTCCGTCGGCCAGTTTGAGATCGGTCAGCGCGCCGTCGATCGCGCCGTGCGCGGCGAACAGACACGGCGTGCTGTAGATGGCGAGATCGACGCCCAGCTCCGACAGCTCGGAAAGCGACAGCCTCGGCGACTTTCCGCCCGCGATCTGATTGAAGAGCAGCGGCTTGTCGCCGACGATCGAACGGATCTTACGGATCCACTCCACGCTCCGTACTCCGTCGACCAGGACGACATCCGCGTCGGTCTCCGCGAGGGCCTCCGCCCGGCGGATGATCTCTCCCTCCTCCGTGGCGTCCGTACGGGCCACCACGAGCAGGTCCTCCCTGCTGCGCAGCACCAGGTCGAGCTTCTCCAGATACTCCTCCAGCGGCAGGAGCAGCTTGCCGTCGGCATGGCCGCACCTGCGAGGACGCTTCTGGTCCTCCAGAATCACTCCGGACGCTCCGGCGCGCTCCAGCCGCTGCACCACATGGCAGGCGATCTCGGGATCCACATAGCCGTCGTCGATGTCCACGAGCAGATGGTGCCGCGGAAAGGCCAGCCGCAGCCGCTCCACGAAGGCCACCATGTCGGGCCAGGCGATGAAGCCGATGTCGGGCAGTCCGTAATGCGACGCCGCGAATCCGAAGCCGGAGACGAAGAAACCGTTGTAGTGCTGGGCCGCGATGGAGGCCGAGTACATGTCATAGATACCGATGAGAGGCGTCGTACGCGAAGACGCGACCGCTTCTCGCAGGCGATTGCCGTAGTCCATGGTTCTCCCTCAACTCAGAACCCGCCCGAGCACGGGTTCAGGGCCTGTCGTGACGGGCAAACATTTACAGAAAACCAAGACTCCGTAAAACGACACACCGGTTCGTACCCCGAAGAGGTAAAAACTTCGGCGCGGTCATTATGTGATTAATTATCGAGAGGTGAGGGCTGTCGGTGCTGAATTCCGCTGAATTCCCTTGTCAGGCAAGGCTTTCGCGCCAGGCGCGGTGGAGGCCCGCGAAGCGGCCCGTGCCGGCGATGAGATCGGCCGGTGTGCCGTCCTCGACGATGCGGCCGTGTTCCATCACCAGCACCCGGTCCGCGATCTCGACGGTGGACAGGCGATGGGCGATCACCACCGCCGTACGGCCGTGCAGGACGGTGTCCATCGCGCGCTGCACCGCGCGCTCGCCCGGGATGTCCAGCGAGCTGGTCGCCTCGTCGAGGATCAGCACCGCCGGATCGGCGAGCAGCGCGCGTGCGAAGGCGACCAGTTGACGCTGGCCCGCGGAGATCCGGCCGCCTCGCTTGCGTACGTCCGTGTCATAGCCGTCCGGCAGACCGCTGATGAAGTCGTGCGCGCCGATCTCCTTCGCCGCCCGCACGATCTCCTCACGGGAGGCGTCGGGACGGCCGATGGCGATGTTCTCGGCGACCGTGCCGGAGAACAGGAAGGCCTCCTGAGTCACCATCACGACTCCGCGCCGCAGCTCCGGTGTGTCCAGCTCGCGCAGATCGACTCCGTCGAGCAGCACCCGGCCGTCCGTCGGGTCGTAGAACCGCGCCAGCAGCTTGGCCAGCGTGGACTTGCCCGCGCCCGTGGAGCCGACGACCGCGACCGTCTGGCCGGCGGGGACGGTCAGATCGAAGCGCGGAAGGACCTCGCCGCCCGTGCGGTACGCGAAGCTCACCGCGTCGAACACGACCTCACGGCCCGGGAAACCGCCGACGAGCGCGGGCAGCGGGCGAGGGCGCGCCGCCTCGGGCACCGAGGGCGTCTGGGCCAGCAGGCCCGCGATCTTCTCCAGGGAGGCGGCGGCGGACTGGTAGGAGTTGAGGAACATCCCGAGCCGGTCGATCGGGTCGTACAGCCGCCGCAGGTAGAGCACGGCCGCGGCCAGCACTCCGAGGGCCAGAGTGCCCTCGGCCACCCGGTAGGCGCCCCAGAGCACGATCCCGGCGACGGCGGTGTTGGCGACGAGCCGGGAGCCGACCACATAGCGGGCCATCTCCAGCAGGGCGTCGCCGTTGCTGCGCTCATGGTGGTGGTTGAGCTCGTGGAAGCGCACGTCGTTGGCCCGCTCACGCCGGAAGGCCTGTACGGGCCTGATGCCGTTCATCGTCTCCGCGAACTTCACGATGACGGCGGCGATCGCGGTGGAGCGCCGGCCGAAGACCTTGGCCGCGCGGCGCTGGTAGAGCCGTACGAGCAGATACAGCGGTACGAACGAGAGCACGGCCAGCGCGCCGAGCCCGAGGTCCAGATAGAGCAGCATCGCGCAGATGTACGCGAAGGCCAGCACCACGCCGATCAGTTCCTGGAGGCCCTCGCTGAGCAGTTCGCGCAGAGACTCCACATCGGTGGTGGACCGGGAGATCAGCCGCCCGGAGGTGTACCGCTCGTGGAAGTCCACACTCAGCGCCTGCGCGTGGCGGAAGATACGGCCGCGCAGATCGAGCAGTACGTCCTGGTTGATCCGGGCGGCGGCGCGGATGAAGGCGTACTGGAAGGCTCCGGAACCGGCGGCGCAAATCAGGTATCCGGCGCCGACGGCGATCAGCGGACCGTGGTCGTCGTCGCGGAAGGCGGGCACTCCGCGGTCGATGGCGTACGCGACGAGCAGCGGGCCCGCCTGGGCGGCGGCTTGCTGGAGCAGCAGGAGCAGCGCGGCCACGGCGACTCTCGTACGCCGGGCGCTCAGCAGGGAGCGCAGCAGGGCGCCGGTGGCACCGGGAGGCGCGGGCAGCGCGTCCTGGCCGAAGGGATCGTCGGCGGCGGGGACGGCGGGAGAGTCCTGGGCGTCGGGGCCGGGTGCGGAGGCGCCGCCGTGCAGGGCCTTCGAGGGCGGGCCCGTACGTGTGTCCACGCCCGCGCCCTTCTCCGTGTCCGTACCCTTCTCCGTGGCCGTGCCCGGCCTTTCGTCAGGAGCCGGGCCCGTGCCTGTGGTGCTGGTCGACGTGGTCATCGGACGGTCTCCTCAACGGCCTCGGACTCCACGCCCGGTTCGGACTCCACGCCGGGCCCGGAATTCACGTCCGGCTGGGCTCCGGACATCAGCCACGCGTACTCCTCGCTGGCGCGCAGCAGTTCCTGATGGGTGCCCACGGCGGCGATCCGCCCTCGCGAGATCAGCGCCACCCGGTCGGCGAGCATCACGGTGGACGGACGGTGTGCCACGACCAGCGCGGTCGTCTCCCGCAGCACCTGCCGCAGCGCCGCCTCCACCAGCGCTTCCGTATGGACATCCAGCGCGGAGAGCGGATCGTCCAGCACCAGGAAGCGCGGCCGGCCCACCACCGCCCGGGCGAGCGCCAGCCGCTGCCGCTGGCCGCCGGAGAGGCTGAGTCCCTGCTCGCCCACCTCCGTACGCACGCCCTGCGGCAGCCCGGCGACAAAGCCCGCCTGGGCCACCTCCAGCGCCCGGGACAGCGCCTCCTCATCCGCGTCCGCCGCGCCCATCAGCACGTTCTCCGCGACGCTCGCGGAGAAGAGCGTCGGCTCCTCGAACGCCACCGACACCAGCTCACGCAGCCGTGGACGCGGTATCCCGGCGATGTCCTCGCCGTCCAGCGTGATCCGTCCCGAGGTCACTTCGTGCAGTCGCGGTACGAGCGCGGTGAGCGTCGTCTTGCCCGATCCGGTGGCTCCGACCAGGGCCATGGTCTCGCCCGGTCTGATGTGCAGATCGATGCCGGACAGCACGGGCGGCGAGTCCGCGTCGGCATCCGGATAGCGGAACGAGACGCCCTCGAAGCGCAGCCCGCCGCCGGTGTCCGGAGCCGGCCCGCCGTCCGGGCCACCGCCGGCCGCCTTGGTGAGGGCAACCGTTTCTCCGGTCCGCGCGGCGGATGCGGCCGACGTGGCCTGCGCGGCCGACGGCTCCGGCTCCGCCTCCTCCGGTACGTCCATCACCTCGAAGAACCGCTCGGTCGCCGTCGCCGACTCCTGACTCATCGCCAGCAGGAAGCCCATCGACTCCACCGGCCACCGCAGCGCCAGCGCCGTCGACAGGAACGCCACCAGCGTGCCCGCCGAGAGTCCGCCGTCCGCCACCTGGACCGTGCCCAGCACCAGCGCCGCGCCGATCGCCAGCTCCGGAATGGTCATGATCAGGGCCCAGATGCCCGCCAGCAGCCGTGCCTTGTCCAGCTCCGTGGTGCGCAGCCGCCGCGCCAGCACCCGGAAGGCGAGCGCCTGGCTGCGATGGCGGCCGAATCCCTTGATGATCCGGATGCCGAGCACGCCCTCCTCGACCACCGTGGTCAGATCGCCGACCTGGTCCTGGGCCCGCCGCGCGACCAGTGAGTACCGCGTCTCGAAGAGCGAACAGAGAATGACCAGCGGCACCACCGGCGCCAGCAGCACCACGCCGAGCGACCAGTCCTGGAGCAGCAGGATGACAAAGCCCGCCAGGATCGTCGTCACGTTCACCAGGAGGAACGTCAGCGGGAACGCGAGGAACATCCGCAGCAGCATCAGATCGGTCGTCGCGCGCGACAGAAGCTGACCGGAGGGCCAGCGGTCGTGGAAGGCCACGGGCAGCCGTTGCAGATGGCGGTAGAGATCGGCCCGCATCGCCGCCTCCACGCTGGACAGCGGCCGGGCCACCAGCCAGCGGCGGAAACCGAACAGCACCGCCTCCACGATCCCGAGGAGCAGCAGGAGCAGGGCCCCCAGCCAGACACCTCCGGGATCCCGGTCGGTGACCGGTCCGTCGACCATCCACTTCAGGATGAGCGGGAACACCAGACCGAGACAGGACGCGACGATCGCGACAAGAGCCGCACTGAAGAGACGTGTTCGCACCGGTCGTACATACGGCCACAGCCGCAGCAGTGAGCGTACGGAGGACCGGTCCTTGGTGGTGGCTGCATGGTTCTCGGACATCATGAGCGAGCCTACGGTTCACCACTGACATCGCTCATGTGCTTTTTCGCCAGTCGGGTGGCCGCTGGGCCTGTCGTATCTCCATATCAACCGAATGGCTGATGGGCTTTCGAGCGTGATGGCCGATGTCCCGCGCCGCCGCGGGAGGCGATGCTCGGGCCATGGCGATTGTCGAAGTGAGCGGACTGCGCAAGGCCTACGGCGGCCGGGCCGTCGTGGACGGGGTGTCCTTCGCCGTGGACGAGGGAGAGATCTTCGGAATCCTCGGGCCCAACGGCGCGGGCAAGACGACGACCGTCGAATGTGTCGAGGGTCTCAGGACCGCCGACGCCGGTACGGTCCGGGTGGCCGGCCTCGATCCGGTCGCCGACCATGAGCGCCTGACGCACATCCTCGGCGCACAGCTCCAGGAGAGCGAGCTCCAGCCCAAGCTGACCGTGCGGGAGGCGCTCGGACTGTACTCGGCGTTCTTTCCGAAGCCCGTGGACTGGCGCCCGCTCGCCGAGCGTCTGGGGCTCACGCCCGAACTGACGACGCGGTTCGCGAAGCTGTCCGGCGGTCAGAAGCAGCGGCTGTTCATCGCGCTCGCCCTGATCGGCGCACCGCGCGTCGTCGTACTGGACGAACTGACCACCGGCCTCGATCCACGGGCCCGCCGGGACACCTGGGCCCTGATCGAGGACATACGGGACTCCGGTGTGACCGTACTGCTCGTCACCCACTTCATGGAGGAGGCCCAGCGGCTCTGCGACCGTATCGCCGTGATCGACAAGGGCCGGGTCGCGGCGCTGGACTCGCCCGGCGGGCTGATCGCCCGGTCGGCCGCCTCCACCGTCATCTCCTTCACCCCGTCACGGCCGCTCGACGACCGCGAACTCGCCGCGCTGCCGCAGACCGCGTCCATCCGGACCAGCGGGGACCGGATCGTGATCAACGGTACGGACGAGGCCGTCAACGCGGTGATCTCCCTGCTCGCGCGCCACCGTGTCACGGCCCGTCAGCTCCGGGTCACGGAGGCCTCGCTGGACGACGCGTTCCTGGACCTCACGGGAGAAGCGGGCGCAAGCGCCCGAGAAGCCTCCTCGTACGCGCCCGACTCCCATGTCCCGGCCGACCGTTCGGAAGAGGGGTTCTGATATGACCTCCGCGTCCACCGCCGTTCTCAGGACCGAGGCGCGCCTGATGAGCCGTGAGCCCGGAATCCTCTTCTGGGTCATCCTGTTCCCGTCGCTCCTGCTGACGATCCTCGGGCTGATTCCCGCCTTCCGCGAGGCCGACGCGTCCCTCGGCGGCCGGCGGGTCATCGACCTCTATGTCCCTGTCTCCGTGCTGCTCGCCCTGATCATGGCCGGGATCCAGGCCATGCCGCCCATACTGACCGGCTACCGCGAGCGGGGCATTCTGCGCCGGATGTCGACCACACCGGTACGGCCCGCCTCCCTGCTCACCGCGCAGCTCACGCTCCACGGTCTGTCCGCCCTCTGCTCGGCCGTGCTGGTGATCGTCGTGGGCCGGCTGGCCTTCGGCGTACGGCTGCCTGAGCAGCCCGCCGGATACGCGGTCGCGCTGGTTGTCGCCGCCGCGAGCGCGCTCGCGCTGGGCGCGACGGTCTGCGCGCTCTCCCGCACCCAGAAGATCGCCGGGGCCATCGGCTCGGCCGTGTTCTTTCCCGCGATGTTCACGGCGGGAGTCTGGGTGCCCGTACAGACGATGCCGGGGACGCTTCGGCACATCGTGGAGTTCACGCCTTTCGGCGCCGCCTCGACGGCACTGGACCAGGCGATGCGCGGCGGCTGGCCGGGCTGGTCGCATCTCGGGGTGACCGCTCTGTGGGCTGTTCTTCTCACCGGAGCCGCGGCACGCTGGTTCCGCTGGGAGTGAGCGACGGGAAGCGCGGGAGCCACGGAGCGTGGAGGCATCGACAACGGCAGAGGGAGGGGCAGGGGCAGGGGCGGGGGACGAGATGCGGGGGACAACGACAAAGGACATGCCGAGGCAGCCCGTGGGGCCCCGGCCCGAACCCGGACCCGTACCCGCATCCGCCCTCGCAGCGGACCGGCCGGTCTCCGTGGAGGAGCGCTGGGAGCAGTTCTACCGCTGGGGCCCGTATGCCCTGCTCGGCCTCTCCACCCTGATCAGCGCCGCCGTCGCCACCAGCCTGCCGATGAGCCGCACCGAGATGTATCTGGCCGGCGTGCTCGTACCGGCGGCCGTCGGCCTTCAGTTCTGGTGGGGCGCTGTACGGCGCGGACTGCCCGAACACGCCCTGCCCGGCCGGATCTACTACGCCCTGCGGACCGCCCTCGCCTTCACGCTCACCTGGCTCAACCCCCTCTTCGCGGTCTTCGCGGTCCTCGGCTACTTCGACGCCGCCCATCTCCTGCCCAGACGTTTCGTCCGCGCCGGACTGCTCTTCACCGCGGTGACCATGGCGGGCTCCAACGCGGGCGGGCTGCCGCCCGTCAGCCCGGTCCACTGGATCCTCTTCGCCGGGCTCTTCGCCCTCCACGGCTGTCTCACCCTCGTCTTCGCCCATCTCGGCAACCGGGAGGCCGAGGCCGCCGAGGATAAGGCGGCGACCATCGCCGAGCTGGAGCTCGCCAACGCCCGGCTGGAGCAGGCGCTCGCGGAGAACGCGGGACTGCACGCCCAGCTTCTCGTCCAGGCCAGGGAGGCCGGTGTCGCCGACGAGCGCCGCAGGCTCGCCGCCGAGATCCACGACACCATCGCGCAGGGCCTGGCCGGGATCATCGCCCAGCTCCAGGTGGTCCACGCGACCACCGATCCCGCGCTCGCCCGTGACCATCTCGAACGCGCCGCGGCGCTCGCCCGGCACAGCCTCGGCGAAGCGCGCAGATCCGTACAGAATCTCAGTCCGGCCGAACTGGAGAACCACACACTCCCCGAGGCGCTCAGAAAGACCGTCGCCGTCTGGGCGGAACGCTCCGGCGTGCGGGCGCGGTTCACGGTCACCGGCACGGAGGAGCCGCTGCACGACGAGGTGGCCGCGACCCTGCTCCGTATCGCGCAGGAGGCGCTCGCCAACACCGCCCGGCATGCGCGGGCCACCCGCGTGGGTGTGACGCTCTCGTACATGGGCGACGAGATCAGCCTCGACGTACGGGACGACGGGCGCGGCTTCGATCCGCTCGCACCGGCACCGCGCTCCGGTACGGGCGGCTTCGGTCTGGACGGTATGCGCGCCCGCGCCGAACGTATCGCCGGGACCGTCGCCGTCGAGTCCGAGGAGGGACAGGGCACGGCCGTCTCGGCTCGCGTACCGTTGGTCCGCCATGGCTGAGCGGATCATCACCCTGATCGTCGTCGACGACCATCCCGTCGTACGGGACGGTCTGCGCGGCATGTTCGACTCCGCGCCCGGCTTCGAGGTGCTCGGCGAGGCGGCGGACGGCGTCGAGGGCGTCGCGCTCGCGGCGCGGCTCGATCCCGATGTCGTCCTGATGGATCTGCGGATGCCGGGCGGCGGCGGGGTCGACGCGATCGCCGAACTCACCCGCCGTGGCGCCCGCGCCAGGATCCTCGTACTCACCACGTACGACACGGACTCCGACACGCTTCCCGCGATCGAGGCGGGCGCCACCGGCTATCTCCTCAAGGACGCGCCGCGCGAGGAATTGTTCACCGCGGTACGGGCAGCCGCCGACGGCCGTACGGTCCTGTCGCCCGCCGTCGCCTCCCGGCTGGTCTCCCGGGTGCGGACCTCGGCCGCCGCGGGCCGGGAACCGCTGTCCGCGCGCGAGCGCGAGGTGCTCGAACTGGTCGCCCGGGGCACCTCCAACAAGGAGATCGCCGTCGAACTGTTCATCAGCGAGGCGACGGTGAAGACCCATCTGACGCATCTCTACGCCAAGCTGGGCGTGAAGGACCGCGCGGCGGCGGTCGCGGTGGCGTACGACCGGGGCATCCTCGGCTGACCGGATCATCTGACCGGGTCACCTCACTCGCGCACCCGGAACACCAGGACGCACCGCGCCGGGACCGCCACCGTCGTCCCGGCCTCGTACAGCGTGCCCGGCGCCCGCGTCTGGTCCTCGCGCGCGGTGTCCACGAGCAGTTCGTACGTCCGTGCCCAGGGCGGTCCCGGCAGAGTGACGTCGACCGGCGCGTCCGCCGCGTGCAGGACCGTCAGAAAGCTGTCGTCGGTGATCTTCTCGCCGTGCGCGTCCCGGCCCGGGATGTCCCGCCCGGACAGGAAGAGCCCGAGCGTGGACGCGGGCGCGTACCAGTCCTCCTCGGTCATCTCCTCGCCGTGCGGAGTGAACCACGCCAGATCCCGCAGCCCGTCCGGTGCCTGAGGCAGGCCGGAGAAGAAGGCGCGGCGGCGCAGGACGGGATGGGCGTGGCGCAGAGCGAGCAGCCGGCTGGTCAGCGCGTACAGACCGCGCGCGCCCGCCGGATCGTCGTGGCCCTCGTCCGCCCGGTCGGCGGGCGGTTCGAGCAGTGACCAGTCGAGCCAGCTCACCTCGTTGTCCTGGCAGTACGCGTTGTTGTTGCCGCGCTGCGTACGGCCCATCTCGTCGCCCGCGACCAGCATCGGCACACCGGTCGACACCAGCAGTGTGGTGAGCAGATTCCGCAGCTGGCGCCGGCGCAGGGCGTTGACCGCGGGATCGTCGGTCTCACCCTCCACTCCGCAGTTCCAGGCGCGATTGTCGTCCGTGCCGTCCCGGTTGCCCTCGCCGTTGGGCTCGTTGTGCTTGCGCCCGTACGACACGAGATCGCGCAGGGTGAAGCCGTCGTGCGCGGTGACGAAGTTGACGGAGGCGTACGGCCGCCGGCCGCCCCAGGCGTAGAGATCGCTCGATCCGGAGAGCCGGTAGCCCAGATCGCGTACATCGGGCAGCGCGCCGCGCCAGAAGTCCCGTACGGCGTCGCGGTACCGGTCGTTCCACTCCGTCCACAGTGGAGGGAACGCGCCCACCTGATAGCCGCCGTTGCCCACGTCCCACGGTTCGGCGATCAGCTTCACCCGGCGCAATACCGGATCCTGGGCGATCACCGCGAGGAACGGCGAGAGCATGTCGACATCGTGCATCGAACGGGCCAGGGCCGCCGCGAGGTCGAAGCGGAATCCGTCGACGCCCATCTCGGTGACCCAGTACCGCAGCGAGTCGGTGATCAGCCGCAGCACCTGGGGCTGCAGCACATGGAGCGTGTTGCCGCAGCCCGTGTAGTCCAGATAGCGGCGGGCGTCGGACGGGAGCCGGTAGTAGCCGCGGTTGTCGATCCCGCGCAGCGACAGCGTGGGACCCAGCTCTCCGGCCTCCGCCGTGTGGTTGTAGACCACATCGAGGATGACCTCGATACCCGCCGCGTGCAGCGCCCGCACCATCCGCTTGAACTCGCCGACCTGCTCGCCGCGCGTGCCGTCCGAGGCATAGGCGGCGTGCGGCGCGAAGTAGCCGATGGAGTTGTAGCCCCAGTAGTTGTGCAGTCCGCGCCGGAGCAGATGCTCCTCGTGGGCGAACTGGTGTACGGGCAGTAGCTCGACCGCGGTCACTCCGAGCCGCCGGAGATGGCCGATCGCCGCCGGATGCGCGAGGCCCGCGTACGTACCGCGCAACTCCTCCGGGATGCCCGGATGGAGCTTGGTGAAGCCACGGACATGGAGTTCGTAGATGACCGAGTCGGCCCAGGGCGTCTTGGGCCGCCGGTCCTCGGCCCACTCGTCGTCGGGCGCGTCGTCGTGGACGACGACCGCCTTCGGGACGAACGGAGCGGAGTCGCGGTCGTCACGCACCGTGTCCGCCACATTGCGCTGCGGCCAGTCGCGTACATGGCCGTAGACCTCGGGCGGCAGCCGGCGGTAGTCATGGCCCTCGGCGGCGTCGACCGCGCGGGCGTACGGGTCGAGCAGCAGCTTCGCCGGATTCCAGCGGGCGCCCGTCCACGGGTCCCAGCGGCCGTGCACCCGGAATCCGTACCGCTGTCCGGGACGGACCTCGGGGACGAAGCCGTGCCAGATCTCATGGGTCAGCTCCGTCAGCGGGAGCCGCGTCTCGGCGCCGCTGTCGTCGAACAGACAGACCTCGACCGCTTCCGCGCCGCCCGCCCAGAGCGCGAAATTGGTGCCCGCGATCCCGTCGGGACCGATCCGGAAGCGGGCGCCCAGCGGCGTCGGCGCTCCCGGCCAGACCGCCGTCCTCGGGCCGTCGGGCCCCAGGGCCGCTCGCCCTGGGCGCCGGCCGTTGGCGCCGTACGGAGG
>NZ_FMDK01000054.1 GCF_900091995.1 Streptomyces sp. MnatMP-M17 | reverse complement strand
CCATGCCCCCGCGGCCCCCCCCCGCCGGTCCGGGCGCCGGCCCGGTCCCGCCTCCCGCCGCCTCGGCGGACCAGCAGTCGCCGCACCAGCCGCAGCCTCAGCCGCCCGAGGACGGCGAGCGGGCCGAGGAGGAGCACGCGCAGGAGGCGCGCGCCGCCCAGCGTGAACTCTTCGCCCACGCGCCGGAGTTCATGCTCCGCTCCACCGCGTTCGGCGGCTCCTATGTCGCGGGCGCCCAGCACGGCGTCTCCGGCGGCCAGGTCGGCCGTGACGTGATCATGGGCAGCAAGACCGAGATCCACCATCACGGCCCGTCGTGGCTCGGTCCCGAGAACCCCTCCGGAGAGATCTCCCGCGCCGAACTCGACCGTCTCGCCGAGGTGTTCGTCGAAGGCGACAAGGAGTTCTTCGAGGCGGCCCTGCGCCGGCTCCGTACCGAGCGGGTCCTCGTCCTGTCGGGCGCGCACTCGACCGGCCGCCGCGCCGCCGCCTGGATGCTGCTGTACCGGCTGGGCGTCACGACCGTACGCGACCTGGATCCCGAGACGCATCCGAAGTCGCTCGCCGCAGGGCTCGCCGACGCCGGAGGCCATGTGCTCTGCGATCTCTCGCTGTCCCGCAACAGGCCGCTGCGCGACATCCACGTACGTGCCGTACGCGAGCAGCTCGCCAAGCGCGACAGCTATCTGGTGATCACCGTACGGGACCGGTCGTACGTCCACGCCGTCACCACCTGCGCCTGGCAGGCGCCGGCCTCGGCCGACGTCCTACGGGCCCATCTCACCCGCCGCATGGCCGCGGCCGTCGACACCGACACCGCCGGCACCACCGGCGCCGCCCACACCACCGCTTCCGACGAGGTGGAGCGTCTGCTCGGCCTTCCGCCCGTACAGGACTTCCTCGCCCAGGGCCATCAGCGGCTCGCCGAGGTGGCCGCCTTCGCCGCGGATCTCGCCGCGTACGACGGCAGCGAGCAGGCCCGCGAGGCCCTGGCCGGATTCAGCCGGGCCACGGTGGAGCAGCAGTGCCGTGAATGGCTCACCGACACCGATCTCTCCCTCCGGGACAAGGCGTTCCTGATCTCCCTGGCCGTGTTCGACCGGGCGCCGTATGTCCTCGCCGCCGAGCTGGGCGATCTGCTCTTCGTACGGTTCCAGCAGCTCAACCATCCCGAGGAGCCCGCCGAAATCCCGGTCTTCGGCCCTTCCGTCGGCGACCGGCTGCATCTGGCCCGGGCCCGTGGCGAGCAGCGCGACGAGCAGACGGAGTGGGGCCAAGTGCCTCAGTACATGGCCGAATTCCGGGAGAGCCGCACCGCGCGGACTCTGCTCAGCGATGTCTGGACCGCCCATCCGTCCGCCCGGCCGGCCCTGGTGGAGTGGCTCAAGGATCTCGCCCGCGACGGCCGGCCCTTGGTACGGACCCGGGCCGCCGCCACGACCGCGCTGCTCGCGGAGGCGGATCTGCCGTCCACCGTCGCGCTGCTGATCGACGGCTGGGCCACCTCGCGAGGTCTCGGCGCCCGGCTGATGGCGGCGAACGCCCTGACGCTGGCCCATCTCACCGGTGCGCCCGCCGTCCCCAAGCTGCTGAGCCAGTGGTGCGCGGACGCACACGGCGCCCGCCGCTGGACGGCCATCCGCGCCTTCGCGCTGCTCGCTCCGGTCAGTCCCGAACTGGTGGGGCCCGCCCTCGACGCGCTGGCCGCACGGGCCGCCGACGAGGAGAGCGGCGAGGCGGAGACGGAGCATCTCTTCCAGTCCACGACGCTACTGCTGTCCGCGGGCCGCCGCGCCGAGATGCTCTCCGAGCTGGTACGGCTCGTCCAGCGGGACTCCCCCGCCGTCCGGACCCTCGCGCTGACCGCGTTCACCCGCTCCTGCGCCACGGTCGACGAGGACAGCCTCCTGGAGTGGTACGCCGACAACGGCGCCGCCGAACCGGACGGACGGCGTGATCTCGCCACGCTCTGGCGTACCGCCCTGGGCGATCTCTCGCACACCAGGGACGCGCTGGAGTCGCTGCGGGCCTGGGTGCGCGCGGCGGACCGGCGCCCGGATGTGGAGAGCGCGCTCGCCGCGCTGCTGCCGGAGCTGATCCGTACCGCGGCCGATCAGCAGCGGCTCAGCCATCTGCTGCGCACGCTGCGCGGTGCGGACGGCGGGCCGCCGCCGGGAGCCGCCGCGCGTCTGCTGGCCGTACTCACCTGACCGTACTCGCACCAAGGAGTTGAATCGCCATGGCGGACCTCCGCCGACAGCCGGAATGGCAGCAACAGGCCGACCGGCACAGCCAGTTGAGAGATCCGGTCCTCACCGTCCGGCCGATCTCGCGCTTCGAGTACACCGCCCGTAAACCGGTCACGCCGATCGACCACGCGCTGGTCTTCGTCACCGCGAAGGGCGCCTACGACACCTATCTCCCACCGCACCGGCCGAGCCGCTCGGACGCGGCGAGCCGCTGGTACACCTCCGTGTACGAGGTGGACATGGGCAACCATCCCGTACGACTGGAGCTGGAGCTGCCCAGCGACGACGACGCGTTCTCCTTCGGCGCCACCGCGGATCTGACCTGGCGTGTCGCCGATCCGGCTCGCTATGTGGCCAGCGGCGAGCGGGACGTACCGACCCGGCTGGACCGGGAGTTCCACCAGTTCGCGCGGCCGGTGAGCCGTGGCTTCTCCATCGAGAAGAGCCGGGACGCCGAGATCGCCGTGCAGCAGGCGCTGGAGGACGGCGGCTTCGCGGCGGACGTCGGCCTCCAGGTGACCTGCACCGTACGGCTGCGGCTGGACGACGAGGCGATCGCACACCGGAGACGCAGGCGGAGCCTGGAGTACGAGCGGGACATGCTGGCACCGGAGCACGAGTTCCAGCTCCAGCAGGCGCGCCAGGCACATGAACTGGAGCTGCTGCGGGCCGAGCAGCAGCGGCAGTTGATGACGGAGAAGATCAACTTCTATCAGTACCACCTTCAGCACGGCGGAGTCGCCGCCTGGGCGCTGCATCTGGCCGCGCATCCGGAGGACACCCGGCTGGCCATGAACAGCATGCGACAGGAACAGCTCGCCTTGGTGCACAGCCAGTTGGAGCTGCTGAACAACGAGCAGCTGGAGGACTACCAGAAGGCGGAACCGGCCAGGCAGGCGCTCAGAACGGTGTCGGAGCTGATGCGCCAGCAGATGCCGGACCTGGCGAACGGAGCCGGTCAGCCGGGCCGGACGGCCGAGGCGGACCAGCCGGGCGCGCTTCCCGCCGGGCCCCTCGGCGGCGACGTCGGACCGCCTCCGCAGCC
>NZ_FMDK01000791.1 GCF_900091995.1 Streptomyces sp. MnatMP-M17 | reverse complement strand
GGGCTCCTGTGCCGCGGGGCGGCGGGTGGGGGGGTGGCGCCCGGGTGCCGGTCCCGGGGCCGCCGGTGGGCGAGCCGTTCAGGACGGCGGTCGGCGGGGGCCGGTGCGTCGCGCCGGCGGGACCTCGAAGTCCGCGATGTCCTGTTCGATCTCCCAGCGGATGAGCGGATCGCGGTAGTACGGCTCCTGGAAGATCCTGTGGTGCTCCCACTCCGGATGAGGGCCCAGCGGAGGGGTCCGCGGGCGGCGCGGCGCGGTGGTGGCGGGGCGGGTCCGGGGCACGGGCGGACGGGCAGAGCGCACGGGATGCACGGGCTGCTCCTGCTTCTACGTCGGGGTGTTCAGGGCGACGCCCTGGCTGTCATCGCGCGGCAGTTGCTGGTCGGGGCAGGTGTTCAGCACCCGGGCCAGGGCAGTGCGTTCCGCCGGCGTGATCCACAGACGGTACTTCGCCTTGACGGCGATCTGCCGCGCGACATAGGTGCACCGGAAGGCCTTGTTCGCCGGCAGCCAGGAGGCCGCGTCGGCGTCGGACTTCTGAGTGTTGGCCGGACCGGAGGCCGCCACGAGCTCGAGCGGATCGTTGTCCAGGGCCTCCCGCTGCTGCTGGGTCAGTGCCTGCGCGCCGGTCTGCCAGGCGTCGCTGAGCGCGACGACGTGGTCGACCTGGACGGAGAGGCTGGTGCGCGGGCCGCGGGTGAAGGCGATGTTCCGACCGGTGTAGGGGTCGGGGAGGGTCCCGGAGACGACGGTGCAGTGCGATCCGGCCCTGAAGCGGATGTCGCGCAGGTCGCGGATCAGGATGTCGTTTCGGGTGTCGCACAAATTATGTCCGCCGGGGGCGGTGGTGGCGTCCGACCAGGCCGGGCCGAACCGGCCGGTGCGGTCGTAACCGGTCTGCGGGGCGCGGCCCTTGACCGGCAGGGTCTCCAGCGCGTCGAGGGCGGGCCCGGCGGCGCGGGCGGTGACCGGTGCGGAGGCGCCCTGCGGGTGGTGGGAGCTGCCGGGCAGGTGTGGGCTGCAGCCGCACGCGGCCAGGGCCAGGAGTGTGCCGGCGGCGGTCAGGCGGGTCTTCAACGGCGTTCTCGATCCGTGGCGTTGACGGGCGGGTTCATGCGGGAAGGGTCCGCAGCTGGGGTGCGGGGCGCAGGGCCTGCGCGAAGGCGGTGAGCAGGTCGAGGGCGTGCTGGCGACCCTCGCCGGTCTTGAGCATGGGCCGCACCAGGGGGGAGCCGATGACGAGTCCGTCGACGTACGGGGCGACGGCGGCGGCTCGGGCGGGCGTGGAGATGCCGATTCCGGCGACGACGGGATGGCGGGTGCGGGCGCGCAGCCGGCTGGTGAAGGCGTGCAGGCCGGGGATATCCAGGTCGCCCTGGAAGCCGGTGCGGGCGTCGGCGGCCGGGGCGTAGATCCAGCCGGAGGCCGCGGCGGCGGTCTGCTCCAGCTCGGCGTCGCTGTCGCGGCGGGAGACGAACTGCGGGGCGTGGATACCGGCCGCGGCGGCGATGGCGTGCCACTGGGCGGCGGCCTCGCCTCGCAGGTCGGGGATCATCGCGCCGGCCGCGCCGGCTTCGGCGAGCTCTTCGGCGAAGCGCTGCGGTCCGAAGGCGCGCACGGGCTGCCAGTAGCTCATCACGACGACGGGCTTGCGCGTGTTCGCGGCGGTCAGGCGGACGGTGGAGATGACGTGCGCCATCGCGGCGCCCTGGCCCAGGGCGGTGGCGTAGGCCTCGGCTATGTCGGGTCCGTCGAGGGCCGGGGTGTGGTGTGCGACGCCCACTTCGAGGAAGTCGGCGCCGTGCTGGGCGAACTGGGCGAGGGTGTCGATCCCGGCGGTCCAGTTCGGGAAGCCAGCGGGCAGGAAGGCCCCCAGGGCGGGCCGCCGGCTGGTGGTCAGCAGGTCGGTCAGCGCGGCCGCGTGGGGGGTGAGGTCGGTCATGGGGGCGCCTTTCGCGAGGCGGGAGACGGGGAGGGGCGGGGCGCCCCGGGCGGCACAGAGGGAGGAAGGGGGGTGGGCCGCAGCCCGGCCGTGCGGTTCGCCGCGCGGCGGGGGCCGGCGGGGCG
>NZ_FMDK01001268.1 GCF_900091995.1 Streptomyces sp. MnatMP-M17 | reverse complement strand
CCCCCCGCCCGCCGCCAGTTGGACCGCCGCCCGTGCCGCGATCTCGGCCGGCAGCCGGGCCAGCCCGGCGCACGGTCCGAGCGTCACGCCCGGCCGCATGCCGCCCGCCATCGCCGCCAGCCGGGCGAGCCGCACCGGATCGTCACCGTCCGTATGCAGATCGACCGGGCAGCCGTGCTCGGCGGCGATCGTCAGCACCGCCTCCACATAGCCGGCCGGATCCGGATCGAGATCGGGGCAGCCGCCCACCACACCCGCGCCCATCTTGACCGCGTCGCGCAGCATCGCGAGCCCGTCGGCGCCCGCACGCCCGGTCAGCAGGCGCGGTACGGCGACGGCCGTCAGATCGCCGAGACCGCGCAGCGAGCGCCGTGCCTGGAGCACCGCCTCCATCCGGCCGAGTTCCTGCGCGTCGCCGATCCGGACATGGGAGCGCAGCGCGGTCGCGCCGTGTCCGAGCTGGAGCAGGGTGGCCTCGGTGGCGCGTCGCTGGACGTCCTCGGGTGCGTACGAGACCGGCCCGTCGCAGGTCAGCGCGGTGAGCGCGGTGTCGCAATGGGCATGCGGCTCGGCCGGTGCGGGGAGCAGCAGATAGCCGGCGAGGTCCAGCCGGGAGCCCTGCGCGGTAAGGCTGCCGGCCGTGCCCACGGCCTCGATCCGGCCCGCGCTGAGCCGTACGTCGACGGTACGGCCGTCGGTGAGGCGGGCGCCGGTCAGCACGAGCGCGCTGGAGTCGGCCGTACCGCCGTCGGACGGCTGCGGGTGGCTGTCGGGCATCGCGCTCCTGGTGCGGGCTTTCCGGTGGGCTCCGGCGTGCAAGATCACGCGGCCCGTGTCGAGCCTAGGCGGGGCTCAGCCGTGCTTCGAGGAGGAGCGCAATAGTCGTACCGGCGAGCCCACCTCTGGGCCGGGCCAGGGGCCCAGGACAAGGCCTGTACGTGGTCGGCCGAGCGCCGGGAAAGTGGCCGGGAAACGGATTTGGGCGAACGGCGACCAACCGTGTAATGTCTTCATCGCTCGCCCCAATAGCTCAGTCGGTAGAGCGTCTCCATGGTAAGGAGAAGGTCTACGGTTCGAT
>NZ_FMDK01000583.1 GCF_900091995.1 Streptomyces sp. MnatMP-M17 | reverse complement strand
CGGGCCCGCCGTGCCGAGGACGGAGACGACGAGCCCGGCCAGCGCGATCCAGCGGGCGCCCGCCGCCACGCCCCAGGCCATGGACTCCAGATTGAACCGGGCGTCCCGGTCCGCCGTGTCCAGGGCGGCGGCCGTGGCGAAGCCCTCCGCCGCCGCGCTCCACGCGCCGCGCCGCCGCCACCTGTGTCCCATGCTCAGCATCGCCAGGTTGTTGTGCGCCTCGCTGCTCTGCGGATTGAGGCGCAGCGCGGTGCGGTAGGCGAGTTCGGCGGTACGGAAGTCGCGCAGCCGGTGGGCGGTGACTCCGACGAGGAAGTGCGCGGCGTCGTGCTCCGGAGCGAGCTCGGCGGCCTGGCGGGCGACGGCGTAGGCCTCCTGGCGGCGGGAGCGGTCGCCGGAGCGGTCCAGGACCCAGGCGAGCGCCTGGTACGCGCCCCAGAAGAACGGCGCGAGCCGGATCGACTCACGGGCCGCCGCCTCGGCCTCCGCGTACCGGCCCGCGCCGGTGAGCAGTTCGGCGCGCACGATCCAGGCGGAGAGCTGGCGCGGATCGGCGTGCAGCGCCTCGTCCACCGCGCGCAGCGCCTCGGTACGGTCGCCGAGCGCATGGGTGCAGCGGGCGAGCAGGACCCAGGCGCGCGCGTCGCCCGGGTGTCCGGCGAGATGGGCGGACACGGTGGCGGCGGCCTGCTCGTAACGGCCCATCTCATGGAGCGCGTCGGCCCGCGTCAGCGCCTCGCTCACCGGACACGGCCGGTACTGAAGCCGCAGACCCCGGGGCGGCCCGCGCTCACAGCTTTCGCTTCTTCTTCAGATAGGCGAGGAGATCGTCGTACATACCGCCGTCGTTGGCGAACATGGCGACATTGCGCGCCGCCGCGAACCAGGGCTCCGTGGACGGCCGTACGTCCTTGGCCGCCGCCAGCAGGTCCGTCATATTGATCATGCGGACCGTGCCCGTACGGGCCGAGTCGAGCAGGGCGCTCTCCGCCGCCGAGTCGCACAGATGGGCGAGATCGGCGCCGGAGAAGTCCTCGGTGACCTTCACCAGCCTGCCCAGGTCCACGGATTCGATGGGCCGGTCGCGCAGGTGGTATCTGAGGATCGCCTCGCGGGCGGGCGCGTCGGGCGGCAGGACGAGCAGCGTGCGGTCGAGCCGTCCCGGCCTGCGCAGCGCGATGTCCACGTCCCAGGGCACATTGGTGGCGGCGAGCACGAACACGCCCTCGTTGACGGCGTCCACACCGTCGAGTTCGGTGAGGAGCTGGTTCACGGTGTTGCGCATCCCGCTGTGGTGCGTACGGCTCCGCTTGGCGCCCAGTGCGTCCAGCTCGTCCAGGAACACCACACAGGGCGCCTGACGGCGGGCGGTCTCGAACACCTCGTGCATATTGCGCTCGGAGTTGCCGATCCACATGTCCAGTACGTCGTTGACCGACACCGACAGGAATCCTGCGCCCAGTTCACCCGCGACGGCCCGCGCGATGAACGTCTTCCCGCAGCCGGGAGGACCGTAGAGAAGCAGGCCGCCACGCAGGCTCTTGCCGAAGAGCCTGCGCAGTTCGGGATTGCGCATGGGAGCGAGAAAGGCGGCTTCGAGGCGGTCCTTGACCTCCCGCATCCCGCCGACATCGGCGAGGCTCACGGAGCCGGGCGCGTCGATGTCCCAGGCGGAGACGGAGCCCGCGTCACCGCCGCCGTCGGCGGCGACCGGAGCCTCGGTGGCCGGCGCCGGGGAGTCCATGGCCCTCTCGGAGGTGACGAAGCGCGGCGGGACGGCGTCCTCGATCTCCCGCTCGGCCGCCGTCCAGTCGAATCCGCCCGGCTCGGACGGCGGTTGAGGCTGAAGGTCCGCCGGCGCTGTCGGGACACCCATCGCGCGCATCATCAACGCCCGCGCGTCGGCGTCGCCCGGCGCGTGCTGAAGCGCCACGGCCGCCTCGGTGACCGCCTGGTCCGAGTGGCCCGCGGCGAGCAGCAGCTCTGCGAGATGGAGCCGTAGCGGCACATCGTCGGGAGCCGCGGCCACAGCGGCGCGCAGGCTCCGGATCAGCGGAGACTCGTCGGACATACCGCCAGCCTACGAAGCGGCGGTGGGCCGCTGTCCAGCGGGTGGCGAGTACGGGCCGCGATGGTTGAACGGCGTTGAGCTGCGGCGGGCGACGTTGAGCGGCTGGTTTCGCACTACGGGCCGAGTCCGGGACCGTACGTCTCAGGACCAACCGTACGTCTCAGGACCAGCGGCCCGTGCGGCCGAGCAGCAGCGCCGTGGCCGCCGTCCCGGCGGTGGAGGTGCGCAGTACGGTACGGCCCAGCCGGTACGGCTTCGCGCCCGCCGCCGCGAACGCCGCCAGCTCCTCCGGGGACACGCCTCCTTCGGGCCCCACGACCAGCACGATCCGGCCATCGGCGGGCAGCGGCGCGGTGGCCAGCGGTTCGCTGCCCTCCTCGTGCAGTACGGCGGCGAAGTCCGCGTCCGCGAGCAGCGCGGCGATCTGCTTGTCCGTCATGGGACCGGTCACCTCGGGAAAGCGGAGCCTGCGCGACTGCTTGCCCGCCTCGCGCGCCGTGGCCCGCCACTTGGCCAGCGCTCTGGCGCCTCGCTCGCCCTTCCACTGGGTGATGCAGCGCGCGGCCTGCCAGGGCACGACCGTGTCGACACCGGTCTCGGTCATCGTCTCGACGGCCAGCTCACCGCGGTCGCCCTTGGGCAGTGCCTGGACGACCGTGATTGCGGGCGAGGGCGCCGGCTCGGTCCGTACCTCCGTGACCGTCACATCCAGCCGGTCCTTGCCCTCGACGGCGGCGACCGTCCCGTACGCGCCGGTGCCCGCGCCGTCCGTCAGTACGATTTCCTCACCGACACGCAGCCTCCTTACGGAGACGGCGTGGCGCCCTTCGGAGCCGTCGAGCGTGACCGTACCCACGCGCAGCGCGCCGTCCTCGACGACGAAAACCGGAGCGGTCACGAGGCGGTGCCCACGCCGTTGCCCTGCCCACTGCCTTGCCCATTGCCCGGGCCGGATGCCAATGAGGCCCTGGTCGCTTCGAGTTCGGCCTCCAGCACCTCGACAAGCTGGCCGGCGGGCAGCTCACGGGCCATCCGGTGGCCCTGTCCCGCCCAGAGCGCCATGCCCTGCGGATCGCCCACCCGGGCCGCGGCCTTGCGCAGTCCGGAGGTGAGATGGTGCACCTCCGGATAGGCGGCCGGAGCGTACGGGCCGTGCTCGCGCATGAAGCGGTTGACCAGACCACGGGCAGGGCGGCCGGAGAACGCCCGCGTCAGCTCGGTCCGTACGAACAGCGGGTTGGTCATGGCCTGTTTGTGCAGCACGTTCGCGCCGGACTCCGGGCACACGAGAAACGCCGTACCGAGCTGCGCCGCGTCCGCGCCGGCCGCGAGCGCCGCCGCGATCTGACCGCCGCGCATCAGCCCGCCGGCGGCGATGATCGGAAGCTGTACGGCCTCCTTGACCTGGGCGATCAGCGAGAGCAGCCCGATGCCGACGCCGACGCCGTCGATGGCCGGATCGTCGCGGTGCGTGCCCTGGTGTCCGCCGGCCTCGATGCCCTGGACGCAGACGGCGTCGGCGCCCGACCACTGCGCGGTCGCCGCCTCCTCGGGCGTGGTCACCGTGACCACGGTGTACGTCCCGGCACGGGCCAGGGCGTCCAGCGTGGATCTGCTCGGGCAGCCGAAGGTGAAGGAGACGACCGGCACCGGGTCGTCGAGCAAGATCGCGAGCTTGGCCTCGTAACCGTCGTCCCGTCCGGCGTCGGGATCGCCGAGCGGTGTCTCGTACCAGGTCGCCTCACCGGCGAGCTGATTGCGGTAGACCTCGACGGCCGCGCGGTCGGCGCTCTGCTGCTGCGGCATGAAGAGATTGATCCCGAAGGGCTGACCGGTCAGCCCGCGCAGCTGTTTGACCTCTTCGTACATACCGTCCGCCGTCTTGTACCCGGCGGCGAGGAAACCGAGACCGCCCGCCTCGGAGACCGCCGCGGCGAGCTGGGGGCAGGAGGCCCCACCCGCCATGGGGGCCTGCACGATCGGATACCGGCAGAGATCGGTCAGTGCGGAGGACATGGAGGCATGGTGCCATGCCGTCCGTGACAGCTCCGAATCGGTGTCGTGACTGGCATGTGCCATGGAAAAGGCCGCGCAAAAAGGCCGACGTCCAGAGAAATCCCTGGACGTCGGCCCATGGCCTTCGGCCCGTCCGGCCCGGCACCTGGCCGCACGGACGGTTCACCTACCGACCGTTGGCAGTGCCCACCCGGGGGACCACCCCCGGACCCCCGGCCGACACCCGGCTACCGACCGTTGAACGCATCCTTCAACCGCGAGAACAAGCCCTGCTGCCCAGGCTGGAACTGGCCCGTAGGGCGTTCCTCGCCGCGCAGCTGCGCCAGTTCGCGCAGCAGCCGCTCCTGCTCCGGGTCCAGCTTCGACGGAGTCATCACCTCGACATGCACGATCAGATCGCCTCGGCCGCCACCGCGCAGATGCGTGATGCCGCGCCCGTGCAGCGGGATCGACTGGCCCGACTGCGTGCCCGGCCGTACGTCGATCTCCTCCAGCCCGTCCAGCGTCTCCAGCGGACACTTCGTGCCCAGCGCCGCCGCCGTCATCGGGATGGTGACCGTGCAGTGCAGATCGTCGCCGCGCCGCTGGAACACCGCGTGCGCCAGCTCATGGATCTCGACATACAGATCACCGGCGGGACCGCCGCCAGGCCCGACCTCGCCCTCGCCCGCGAGCTGGATACGGGTGCCGTTGTCGACACCGGCCGGGATCTTGACCGTGAGCGTACGGCGCGAGCGGATACGTCCGTCGCCCGCGCACTCGGGACACGGCGTCGGCACGACCGTACCGAAGCCCTGGCACTGCGGGCACGGCCGCGAGGTCATGACCTGGCCCAGGAAGGACCGGGTGACCTGCGAGACCTCGCCACGGCCACGGCACATGTCACAGGTCTGCGCCGAGGTGCCGGGCGCCGCGCCCTCGCCGGAACAGGTCGTACAGACCACGGCCGTGTCGACCTGGATGTCCTTCGTCGTACCGAAGGCCGCCTCGTTGAGGTCGATCTCCAGCCGGATCATCGCGTCCTGGCCGCGCCTCGTCCGCGACCGCGGGCCGCGCTGCGACGCCGTACCGAAGAACGCGTCCATGATGTCGGAGAAGTTGCCGAAACCACCGGCTCCGAAGCCGCCGGGGCCACCGCCGCCGTTCGCCGAGAGCGGATCGCCGCCGAGGTCGTAGACCTGTTTCTTCTGCGGGTCCGACAGCACCTCGTACGCGGCGTTGATCTCCTTGAAGCGCTCCTGCGTCTTGGGATCGGGATTGACATCCGGATGCAGCTCGCGCGCGAGCCGCCGGAATGCCTTCTTGATCTCGTCCTGAGATGCGTCGCGGCGTACGCCTAGTACGGCGTAGTAGTCCGTGGCCACTTACGACTCCGCCAGGATCTGTCCGACGTAACGTGCCACTGCGCGTACCGCTCCCATCGTTCCGGGGTAGTCCATGCGGGTCGGTCCGACCACGCCGAGTTTGGCGACTGCCTCGTCGCCCGAACCGTAGCCGACCGCGACGACGGACGTGGAGTTGAGTCCCTCATGGGCGTTCTCGTGCCCGATACGTACGGTCATGCCGGGATCCTTGGCCTCGCCGAGCAGCTTGAGGAGCACCACATGCTCCTCCAGCGCCTCCAGCACCGGCCGGATGGTCAGAGGGAAGTCGTGTCCGAAGCGGGTGATGTTGGCCGTACCGCCGATCATCAGCCGCTCCTCGGTCTCCTCGACCAGGGTTTCGAGCAGGGTCGCGAGCACGGTGGACACCACGCCGCGGTCCTCCTGCTCGAACGAGTCGGGCAGGTCCTGCACGAGCTGCGGGACATCCGCGAAGCGGCGCCCGACGATCCGGCTGTTGAGCCGGGCGCGGAGATCCGCGAGCGAGGTCTCGCCGAAGGGCGCGGGAGCGTCGACCATACGCTGCTCGACCCGTCCCGTGTCCGTGATCAGGACGAGCATCAGCCGGGCGGGCGCGAGCGCCAGCAGCTCCACGTGCCGCACCGTCGAGCGCGTCAGCGAGGGGTACTGGACAACGGCGACCTGCCGGGTGAGCTGCGCCAGCAGCCGTACCGTACGGCCCACGACATCGTCCAGATCGACGGCGCCGTCCAGGAAGTTCTGGATGGCCCGGCGCTCCGGCGAGGAGAGCGGTTTGACACCGGCCAGCTTGTCGACGAAGAGCCGGTAGCCCTTGTCCGTCGGGATGCGTCCCGCGCTGGTGTGCGGCTGGGCGATGAAGCCCTCGTCCTCCAGCACCGCCATGTCGTTGCGGACGGTCGCCGGTGAGACACCGAGCTTGTGGCGCTCGGTGAGCGCCTTGGAGCCGACGGGCTCCTCGGTGCCGACATAGTCCTGGACGATGGCGCGCAGCACCTCAAGTCTGCGTTCGCTGAGCATGGCGCACACCTCCAGCTCTGGTCGTCGTTCCCGGCCCGGTACTCACTTCTTGGCCTGTTCGGCACTCTTCCAAGCACTCGTCGGCACTCGCTTTGGCACTCACTCACAAGGAGTGCCAGCACTCCCCCCGTAAGTGTACGGCCGTGGGGTACGCCCGGAGCAAGGGCGGCCGAACACGGTACCGCCCGATCAGGCCCATCGGCGAAGGCGCCGTTTCCGTAGCGTCCCGTAGCGTCCTGGTATGGACCTCTGTTGGGAAGAACACGGCTGGGAGCGGCTGGGAGCGGGAGTGGGACGGCGACGGCTGCCGCGGTGGGACGCCACGGCCGGACTGGTCGTCGGCGCGGACGCCGTCCTGCTGTACGACACGGGCTCGACGGTCCGTGAGGGCGCCGAACTCGGCGCGGAGGTGCGGGCGCTGCTGGGCGGCGGGCGGCACGTGACGCATATCGCACTCAGCCATCCGCACTTCGACCATGTGCTGGGGACGGCGGCGTTTCCGGAGGCGGAGGTGGAGGTGTACGGAGCGGTGGGCATGGCGCGGCTGATGGCGGCGGGCGGGCCGGGGCCGTCGGGCCTGTACGAGGAGGCCGTACGCCTCGGGGCGGACGCGGAGGAGACGGCGCGGGCGGTGGAGGCGCTGGTGCCGCCTCGGCACGAGGTGTCGGGGCTGTTCACCTTGGAGCTGGGTGGCGACCGGCGGGCGGTGCTGGTGAATGCCGGTCCGGGTCATACGGCGCACGATCTGGCGGTGCTGGTGGCGGAGGCTTCGGTGGACGCTTCGACCGGCACTTCGGCGGGTGCGTCAGAACGCGCCTCGGTGGCTCGCTCCGTGGTTTTCTGCGGCGATCTGGTGGAGGAGTCCGGTGAGCCGCAGGCGGGCCCGGACGCGATCCCGGCGCGCTGGCCGGCCGCCCTGGACCGGCTGCTGGCACTGGGAGGAGAGGACGCAGCGTATGTACCGGGCCATGGCGCGGTGGTGGACGCGGCGTTCGTACGGGCACAACGCGACGCGCTGGCGGCGCGGTTCGGGGTGTCGTAGCCGTACCGGCCCGTGCCGCCTATCGTCTTGCGAATGCGTAGCTACAGCCCCGATCTGACGCCTCCGTGGAAGAAGTCCACGCCCGCGCCCGAGGTTCCGGCGGAGCCGGATCCGGATCTGGTGGTCGAGGAGGTGTCGACGGGCTTCTGCGGTGCGGTGGTCCGCTGCGAGAAGACCGCGGAGGGCCCGACGGTGACGCTGGAGGACCGGTTCGGAAAGCACCGGGTGTTTCCGCTGGTTCCTGGCGGGTTTCTGCTCGACGGGCGGGTGGTCACGCTGGTACGCCCGACGGCGGCGGGCCCGGCGCGCCCGACCCGTACGGCCTCCGGCTCGGTGGCCGTGCCCGGGGCCCGTGCGCGGGTGGCGCGGGCCGGCCGTATCTACGTCGAGGGCCGGCACGACGCGGAGCTGGTGGAGAAGGTGTGGGGCGACGATCTGCGCGTCGAGGGCGTGGTCGTCGAGTATCTGGGCGGTATCGACGATCTCCCGGCCGTCGTCGCCGAGTTCGGCCCGGCACCGGACGCGAGACTGGGCGTCCTGGTCGACCATCTGGTACCGGGCTCGAAGGAGTCCCGTATCGCGGCGGCGGTGACCGGCCCGGACGTCCTGGTGGTGGGTCATCCGTACATCGACGTCTGGGAGGCGGTGAAGCCGTCGTCGGTGGGCATCCCGGGATGGCCCTCGGTCCCGAGAGGCGAGGACTGGAAGACGGGCGTCTGCCGCGCGCTGGGCTGGCCGCAGAACACGGGAGCGGCGTGGCAGCACATCCTGTCCCGGGTCCGGACCTACCGGGACCTGGAACCGGCGCTGCTGGGCCGGGTGGAGGAACTGATCGACTTCGTCACGACGCCCATGCCCTGAGGGCCCCGGAGAGGGGTCTCTCGCTCCCGGCGGGGGCGGCGGCGCCACGCCACGCGGAACGCGTCCGGCACCCACCCCGGCGCCCGGCGCCGGGGTGGGGAAGCCTTCCCCACCCGCCACACCCCGTGCGGGCCGTACACGCGT
>NZ_FMDK01000807.1 GCF_900091995.1 Streptomyces sp. MnatMP-M17 | reverse complement strand
GGGCGGCTGCGCGGCCGCCCCGGCGGCGGGCGGCCGTCCGGTTATCCCGGCGCCGGGCGGCTGCCAGGCCGGCCCGCCCTTGTCGTCGTACGAATCCATCCCGCCCCGATCCCGCCGGCACCCGCTCAGTCACCCACAGGGTTGACACCCTACGGTCCTGGCCCGCGGCTCAGGTCTCGAACGGGTTTCCTCGGCGGCTCCCCGGCCAGGTCCACCGCGTACCCGGCCAGGTCCACCGCGTACCCGGCCAGGACGAAGCCGGATACAAAGTCGGCCACTCGCCCGGTCTCAGAGCACGAACGCCGGAGTGCCGTTGTCAGTGACCATCGGACGACCGGCGCCGTCCCAGGCGAGCATCCCGCCGTCCACATTCACCGCGTCGACGCCCTGCTGCACCAGATACTGGGTGACCTGCGCGGAGCGCCCGCCGACCCGGCACATCACATAGGCCTTCCGGCCCTCGGCCACCGCCTCGGTCACCTCGCCGAAGCGCGCCACGAAGTCACTCATCGGCACATGCAGCGCGCCCTCGACATGACCGGCCGCCCACTCGTCGTCCTCCCGGACGTCCAGCACCAGTCCGTCGGACGGGACCGCCGCGACATCGACCGAGGGCAGTGAGGCGAAATTCATGGATGGTGCCTTCTCTCGTACGGGACGGGGGCAGGGACGGTGACGGGGACGAGGACCGGGTCCGTGGGCCATCGGGCCGTACGCCACGGACTGTGAGTCGTGGTCCGCAGGCCCGCGGGCCTCCGAAAAACCTACTGCACCAGCCTGGCGAGTTCCGTCTCACGCCCGGAGACCTCCGCGAGCAGCTGCTCGGCGATCTCCTCCAGCAGCCGGTCCGGGTCCTCGGGCGCCATCCTGAGCATCGCGCCGATCGCGCTCTCCTCCAGCTCCTTGGCGACCAGCGTCAGCATTTCCTTCCGCTGCGACAGCCACTCCAGCCGGGCGTAGAGCTCCTCGCTCTCGCTCAGCGACGGTGCCTGCGGCGCGGGTCCCGCCGCCCACTCCTCGACCAGCTCGCGCAGCAGCGGCTCGTCGCCGCGCCCGTAGGCGGCGTTCACCCGTGTGAGGAACTCCTCACGGCGGGCGCGCTCGTTGTCGTCCCGCGCGAGATCCGGATGGGCCTTGCGCACCAGATCGCGATAGAGCTTGCGGGCCTCGTCGCTCGGCCGGACGCGCTTGGGAGGCCGTACGGGCTGTTCGGTCAGCATCGCCGCCGCCTCGGCCGACAGACCGTCGGAGTCGATCCAGTCGTGGAACAGCTCCTCGACGCCCGGCATCGGCTGCACCATCGCGCGGGCCTCCCGCGCCTTGCGCAGATCCTCGGGATCTCCGGTCCTGGCGGCACGGGCCTCGGCGATCATCGCGTCCAGCTCGTCCAGCCGGGCGTACATGGGACCGAGCCGCTGGTGGTGCAGCCGGGAGAAGTTCTCCACCTCGATCCGGAAGGTCTCCAGGGCGATCTCGAACTCGATCAGCGCCTGCTCGGCGGCGCGCACGGCCCTCTCCAGCCGCGCCTCGGGCCGCGCGGAGTCCGCGGCGTTCGCGGCGTCCGCAGCGT
>NZ_FMDK01000161.1 GCF_900091995.1 Streptomyces sp. MnatMP-M17 | reverse complement strand
GGGTCCTCGCGGCGCGGCACCGCCGCCAGCGTCAGCGCGTCGGGCTGGGCCGTCGGCAGGTCCTTGAGGGAGTGCACGGCGAAGTCGACCTCGCCGCGCAGCAGCGCGTCACGCAGGGCGGTGACGAAGACGCCGGTACCGCCGATCTGCGAGAGGTGCTCGCGGGAGGTGTCGCCGAACGTGGTGATCTCGACCAGCTCCACCGGCCGGCCGGACAGCTCACGCACCGCGTCCGCCACCAGCGCGGACTGGGCCATGGCGAGCTTGCTGCGCCTCGTTCCGAGCCTCAGTGGCTTACCGGGCCTCAGTGGCTTTTCGGTCATACTCGCCCTCTGCCTACACCGTCGGTGTCATTCAGGTCGGCCCGGCTGACGGCGGCGACCGTCTGCGGGTCGAGGTCGAAGAGTTCACGCAGCGCGTCCGCGTACCCGGCGCCGCCGGGCTCGCTGGCGAGCTGCTTGACCCGCACGGTGGGCGCGTGCAGGAGTTTGTCGACGACACGGCGCACGGTCCTGGTGACCTCGGCGCGCTGTCTGTCGTCGAGATCGGGGAGCCTGCCTTCGAGGCGCGCGACCTCGCTGCTCACCACATCGGCCGCCATGGCGCGCAGCGCGACCACGGTCGGTGTGATGTGCGCGGCGCGCTGGGCGGCGCCGAAGGCGGCCACCTCGTCGGAGACGATGGTGCGGACCTGATCGACATCGGCGGCCATCGGTGCGTCGGCCGAGGCCTCGGCGAGCGTTTCGATGTCCACGAGCCTGACACCGCCGAGGCGGTGCACGGCGGCGTCGACATCGCGGGGCATGGCGAGATCGAGCAGTGCGAGTGGAGCCGTACGGCCGTCCAGCGCGGCCTCGACGGCGTCGGTGCTCAGCACCACACCGGTCGAGCCGGTGCAGGACACGACGACATCGGCACGTGTCAGCTCGTCACGGACGGCGCCCATGGCCACGGCGCGCGCGCTCACACCCGTGCCGCCCGGCTGGTTGAGGATCTGTACGAGCCGGTCGGCGCGCGCGGCCGTGCGGTTGGCTACGACGATCTCCTCGACGCCGGCCCGGGCGAGCGTGGCGGCGGCGAGCGAGGACATCGAGCCCGCGCCGATCACCAGGGCGCGCTTGTCCTTGGCCCAGGCCTCCACGGCCCGGCCGGCGGCGAGCTGCTCCAGACCGAAGGTGACGAGCGACTGCCCGGCCCGGTCGATACCGGTCTCGCTGTGGGCGCGCTTGCCGACCCGCAGCGCCTGCTGGAACAGATCGTTCAGCAGCCGGCCCGCGGTGTGCAGCTCCTGTCCCAGCGCCAGCGCGTCCTTGATCTGGCCGAGAATCTGGCCCTCGCCGACGACCATCGAGTCCAGACCGCAGGCCACCGAGAAGAGATGGTGGACGGCGCGGTCCTCATAGTGCACATAGAGATAGGGAGTCAGCTCCTCCAGCCCGACCCCGCTGTGCTGGGCGAGCAGCAGGGAGAGCTCGGCGACTCCGGCGTGGAACTTGTCGACGTCGGCGTACAGCTCGATGCGGTTGCAGGTGACGAGAACGGCGGCCTCGGTCGCGGGCTCCGCGGCGAGCGCGTCCTGCAACAGCTTGACCTGGGTGTCGGTGGGCAGCGACACCCGCTCCAGCACACTCACCGGCGCGCTGCGATGGCTCAGTCCGACGACGAGAAGACTCATGCCGGCATCACCGCCGGAACGTCGCCGTCAGGTCCCTTGCGGTGCGCGGCGGTGCCGTCCGCCGCACCGTCGGTGCTGCCCTCACGCTCCGCCGCGGCGGCCAGGGCCGCTTCGGTGGCGGCTTCCTCACCGGCCTTGCGCTGCTCGTGGAAGGCGAGGATCTGCAGCTCGATGGAGAGGTCGACCTTCCGTACGTCCACTCCGTCGGGAACGGAGAGCACGGTCGGCGCGAAGTTGAGGATGGAGGTCACACCGGCGGCGACCAGCCGCTCGCAGACCTGCTGGGCGGCGCCCGCGGGAGTCGCGATCACTCCGATGGAGACGCCGTTGTCGCTGATGATCCTCTCCAGCTCGTCCGAGTGCTGGACCGGCATTCCGGCGACCGGCTTGCCGGCCATGGCTGGGTCGGCGTCTATGAGCGCGGCGACCCGGAAGCCGCGTGAGGCGAATCCGCCGTAGTTGGCGAGCGCGGCGCCGAGATTGCCGATACCGACGATGACGACCGGCCAGTCCTGGGTGAGCCCCAGCTCACGGGAGATCTGGTAGACGAGGTACTCGACGTCGTATCCGACGCCTCGGGTCCCGTACGAGCCGAGGTAGGAGAAGTCCTTGCGCAGCTTGGCGGAGTTCACCCCGGCCGCGGTCGCGAGTTCCTCGGAGGAGACCGTGGGTACGGAACGCTCGGACAGAGCGGTCAGCGCCCGCAGATACAGCGGAAGCCTGGCGACGGTGGCCTCGGGGATTCCTCGGCTACGGGTCGCCGGTCGGTGAGTTCGGCCAGTTGCCACGGTGCTCCTGCGGGATGAGCGAGGCTGCAGGCGGCCATATGTCCAAGGACCGCCCCGTCGAATGCAGGCTATGTCTTTGTGAACGCGTGCACAAAGATGGTGTCCGCTTTGTCCGAGCAAAGTGACCGGGGTCACGCGTCCCGATCCGGCGATCCCGGAACCGGCGACCGCATCGACCCGTTGCACAGAGGAAGGGGGCAAAACCGCACACACTCCTTACGAATGGGCCCCCGAGACCGCTTCCCGAATCCCTCCGGGACCGGCCCCAGGATCTCCGGCGACAGCGTCCGTACCGCACCGCGACCCGGACCGCTCTCCTCGAAGGGGGCCCAGCAAAGCGCCCACGATGGTAACCGTCTTTTCAGTCAGGCCCCCAGTTCCCGGCGGAGCCGATCCGCGTCCACCCGCCAGAATGTGTGCTGCTCGCCGTCCACCAGCACCACCGGAATCTGCTCCCAGTACGCGCGATGCAGCGCCTCATCCTGCGTGATGTCCTTTTCCTCCCAGGATGCTCCCGTCTCCGAGCACACCGTCTCGACAACCGCACGCGCATCGTCACAGAGATGGCATCCCGGCTTCGAGACAAGTGTCACCACCCGCTCGCCGGCCGTTTTCTTCGTCGTCTTCGTCTTCTTCGTCGTACGCCGCAACAGAGGACTCATGCGGCCCATTCTGCGCCCGAGCGGCATCCGAGACGCCCGGTCGTCCACAGGCAGCCTTCAATCGCCCGATTAACGCACCGGTCCCGCAGAGTTCACCCCATGGCATCCCCACCCGTCGGGCAGTTCCGAACAGACTGGCTATGCTCACGCTATGGCCGCACTGGGATGGCTCACCCCCCGTAGACGCTCCGCCACCGCCCGGAGCGTGCTCGCGGGCGAGGCCGCAGCCGAGGCAGGACTGAAGTCCACACAGGCACAGGAGACCCTGGAGCCGCAGAAACCCCTGGCCTCCCGCGACGAGACGCCGGAATTCCCCGTCGTCGGGGACGCGCGCGCCGCCGCCTTCTTCGATCTCGACAACACCGTGATGCAGGGCGCCGCGCTCTTCCACTTCGGCCGCGGCCTGTACAAGAGGAAGTTCTTCCAGCGGCGGGAGCTGGCCCGGTTCGCCTGGCAGCAGACCTGGTTCCGACTCGCCGGTGTCGAGGATCCCGAGCATATGCAGGACGCGCGCGACAGCGCCCTGTCCATCGTCAAGGGCCACCGGGTCGCCGAGCTGATGTCCATCGGCGAGGAGATCTACGACGAGTACATGGCCGACCGCATCTGGCCCGGCACCCGCGCCCTCGCCCAGGCCCACCTGGACGCCGGCCAGCAGGTCTGGCTGGTCACGGCCGCGCCCGTCGAGACAGCGACGATCATCGCCCGCAGGCTCGGTCTGACCGGAGCCCTCGGCACCGTCGCCGAGTCGGTCGGCGGCATCTACACCGGCAAGCTCGTCGGCGAACCGCTGCACGGCCCGGCGAAGGCCGAGGCCGTCCGCGCCCTGGCCGCCCGCGAGGGCTTCGACCTGGACCGCTGCGCCGCGTACAGCGACTCGCACAACGACATCCCGATGCTGTCCCTGGTCGGCCATCCGTACGCCATCAACCCGGACAGCAAGCTCCGCAAGCACGCGCGCCGGCTCGACTGGCGGCTGCGCGACTACCGGACCGGCCGCAAGGCGGCCAAGGTCGGCATCCCGGCGGCAGCCGGAGTGGGCGCACTCGCGGGCGGCACGGCCGCCGCGGTCGCCCTGCA
>NZ_FMDK01000777.1 GCF_900091995.1 Streptomyces sp. MnatMP-M17 | reverse complement strand
CGAGGTCCTCGGCGAGCGCCGGAGGCGGCCGGTGCGCCTGCGGGCCCAGAGCGGCCCGCCAGCCGTCCGGGAGCGGGCCAAGAGGACCGGTGAAGTTGTCGCCCATGGAGTCGGCGCCCGGGAGCGTACCGGTGCCCGGGAGCGTACGGAGTCCGGCGACGGAGAGACGGACCGGGAAGCGGTCGAGGAGATGCGGCGAGACGCGTTCGGTGTCCTCGGCGCGGCAGACGGCCAGCCAGCGGGCGCGCGGCTGCCAGCGGTGCCGAAGGCCGGAGTGCTCGACGGTGGCGACATCGGCGCCGAGGAGCTGCACCACGGCCCGCATCCCGGACACACTGAGCCGGGCGAGATCGGGCACGACGACCAGCGAGGGCCCTGGGGGCGACTCGGTGAGCGGTCCCGGTACGAGCGTGAAGCTGATGCCGTCCGGGCCGCGCGCCAGCCGCGGCCGTATCCACAGGTCCTCGTCCCTGGTGGCCGCGCCGAGAGTGGTGAGGGACACGGCCCGGGCGCCCTCGTCGGCATCCTCGGGCACTCCGGCTGCCCGGCCGACCAGCCGGGCGAACACCTCGGTGACGGGAGTGGTCAGCTCGGGCGGCAGATCGAACAGCAGCACACCGGGAAGTCCGGGCTCGACGGCGGCACAGACCAGGGCGGTCAGCAGCCGCCGCGCGAGCTCGCCGGAGCCCGGGACCACAGCCGCAGCCGCAGCCGCAGCCAGGGACAGCGCCGCAGCCGGTGGATTCTCGGGTGTCTCGGGTATCGCGGGCATGGGCGGTCAGCCGAACAGGTCCTCGACGCGCGCGTCGTCGTCGGGCCCCCACTCGAAGGTGCCGCCATGCATGGACTCGGGCCGGCGGTGGCGCAGGGCGAACGGCAGTACGCGGCGGACATGTCCGGGCTCGACCCGTGCGGCGCCCTCCTTGGCGGCCAGGGCGCGGGCGGCCTGCGCGGTGACGAGTTCGCCGCGGTGGCCCACGGCGGAGACCCGGCCGGCGGCCTCGGCACACAGCCTGCCGATCTCTTCCGCCACCTCCACCTCGGGCAGCGCGGCCCTGGCGGCCAGCAGCGCGCTCCTGAGCGTGGCGCCCTCCGTCCCGGCGTCGGCCCGCCAGACGGACTCCGCCTTGGCCAGCTCCTCCTCGAAGGTCAGTACCGTCATGATCATGCGATGGCGTGCCTCGGTGTCCAGCTCGGCGGCGGTCACCATGAGCCCGAAGCGGTCGAGAAGCTGCGGGCGCAGTCCGCCCTCCTCCGGATTCATGGTGCCGACGAGCCCGAAGGAGAGATGCCTGGCCGCGGCGATGCCCTCGCGCTGGACGGAGAGCACTCCGGTGGAGACCACGTCCAGGATGATGTTGACGAGATGGTCGTCCAGGAGATTGACCTCGTCGACGTACAACAGCCCTTTCTCATGGGCCTCTTCGAGCAGTCCGGACTGTTCCCTGGCCTCGCCGCGCATCAGCGCGTCCAGCTCCCAGCCGCCGAGCACGCGGTCGTCAGTCGCGTTGATCGGCAGGGTGACGGGCAGCTCGCCACGGGACATCAGCGCGAAGGCCCTGACGACCGTGGACTTGGCGGTGCCGCGCTGGCCGGTGATCAGCACTCCGCCGATGCGCGGCGCGATGAAGTTCAGCTCCAGCGCCAGCTTGAGATCGTCCTGCCCGACGACGCGGCTGTACGGAAGGATCGGGATGGCCGGTACGGGCGCGGGCTCGGACACAGCCGCGGGTACCGGTTCCGGTACGGCCGGTCCCGGCGCCTCTGCTTCCAGCGCGGCTGCTTCCAGCGCGGCAGCAGCCGTTACAAGTCCCGGGCCGCCCTCGCCGTCGGTGGTCTCCTCGGTCACGGAGTCGCTCCCGCCACGGCACCCGAGGCCGGTCCGCCCGCAGGTCCGCCCGCCGAGCCGGCGTCCGGCGCGCCCGGCTGCCAGCGGAAGGTGATCTGGAGCTGGGCCTCGGCACCGGCCTTCACGACCGCCGCCATGCCCGCGTCCAGCGTGATCGACACCTGTAACTCGACCTCGTCCGGGCGGAGTCCCTCGCCCAGGTCACCAAGTCTGCGCATGGCCTGCGAGGCACAGCGCCGTGCCAGATCGAGACCTTCGCCGTACGAGTCCCTGGCCACTCGTAAGACCCGCTGGGCCGCGCCGTCCCGGGTGTCCTCGTCCTCGTACACGGCGTCGTAAACGGCGGCCGGATCTCCGGCCGCGCCCGCCGCGTATCCCGGCCCGCGCATGTCCACCACGACGGGAATCGGCCCGTCCTCCCCCGGTGCCACAGGACCCACGATGACCGTCATGCGTCTCCCCCTCCACCGCTCAAGGGCCACTGTTCTACAGGACCGCTGACGGTGTTTCAGCGCTTTTCCCGAACCCGCCCGCCACGGGCCCCGCCA
>NZ_FMDK01000191.1 GCF_900091995.1 Streptomyces sp. MnatMP-M17 | reverse complement strand
AACCCGCCGCCCCCTGACCGGCTGCCGCTCTCCCTGCCGCCGTTCCCGCCTCCCGTGATGCCCGTGGGCGGCGAGGAGAGCGATCCGTCGGTCGAGACGACGGGAGCCAGACCACAGGTGTCGCAGTACAGCTCGCCGCCGCCCATGTCCTCGTACGAGCCCTCGCAGCCTGGGCGCTGGCACGCGTTCGTCCCGCTCATCGGTCCCCCCGTTCCTCTTCTGTTCCTGTGTTCACGCGGTGCTCCCTGGGCCTCGCGGCACCAGGACGTCCGCCGCGGCCCGCTGATAGCGCAGCACCGCCTGCTCGGCGACGCGCAGATCGCAGGGCGCGCTCCACAGCATCCGGCGCGCCGCGTCGTACCGCTCCATCAGCACCGGATCCTCGGCCATTCCGTGCCGGGCGACCTTCGCCTTGTACGCGTCGAGACGGCCGCGCAGCTCCGCGCGGACCGCCAGCGGCGCCGTGACCGCCGTCAAGGACTCACGGGCCCGCAGCAGTTCGTCCTCGGCCTCGCGCTCCAGCGATTCCAGCAGCGGCGAGAGCCGGTGCCACTGGGCGTGTCTGCGGTACTCGGCGGCGGTCGACAGCCGCTCCTGGAGGGCGGTCGGCGGTCCGCTGACGGCCGGCACCTCGGACGCCGCGATCTTCGCCAGCACCTCGCCGCGGGCCGATCTGGCCTCCGTGAGCGTACGGTCCGCGCGCGAGAGCACATCACGCAGCCGCTTCAGCCGCTCCTCCGAGTCCTGGCGCACCGCGAGGACCGCCTCGATCTCGCGCCGTACGTCCTCCAGCGCGCGGGCGGCCCTGTCGTACCGCTCGGTGTCGGGACGGCCGCCGCCCGGCGCCGAACTGCCGGGCGCGGGCCGCCAGAAGGCCAGCGGATCGGAGACCACCTGGGCGCGCAGCGTGCTCAGCTCATGGGTGATCGCCTCCAGATCGTCCCCGGCCGGATGCTCGCCGGGCCGTACGCCGACGGAGTGCGCCAGCGAGCGGGTGCGCTGGAGCTCCGCCGAGAGCAGATCGATCCGGGCCGGCAGCGCCGACCACACCGCGTCGGCGGCCACGACCATGTCGAGCGAGCTCGCGTACAGCTCATTCATCCGGGTGACCAGCTCCGCGAGCGTGAAGTGCTCGGAGAGTTTGGCGGGCCCGGTGAGGGCGGCGAACTGGTGCCCGGGCGTGCCCGCCACGGTGACGCCGCGCCCGCGCAGCGTCTCCGTCAGCTCCACCAGATCGTCGCGGCTGAGCCAGCGCCTTCTGGCACGCGTCTCACGGGCGCCGGCCAGTGCCGCGGCGTAGCTGTCGAAGTAGCTCCACAGCAGAGTGATCGACTGTTCCGCGGTGGCCCAGCGGTCCTTGGTGATCCCGGTCAGCTCGGCGCCTTCGAGCAGTCTGCGACCCGCGTGGTCCTGGAGGGCGAGCAGCGAGGTCTCGATCGCCTCGTGCTCCGCTTCGAGGCGCGCCAGCGCACGGTCCACCTCGTCCCGGTCCATCACCGGTCCCGGTGGCCTCCCCGTCGAGTCGGGAAAGGAGCCCGTGCCGCCCATCGATCACCTCTCCGCTCTCGCGTCGGCCGGCGGGCCGACGAGGCCGTTCCCGTACGCGCGCTAGCCGTTCTTGTACCTGGCGGTCGGCGGCGCGGTGATTCCGGGCAGACCGGCCTCCAGCCACTTCTTGTACGACGTCATCCAAGGGCTGTTCGCCCCACCGGCGCGATACCCCACCAGCACCTTGTTCACCCGGCGTATCAGATCGTCATTGCCCAGTTTCGCCGCGACGCCGTAGTACTCGGTGGTGAACGGCTTGCCGCGCAGCTTGACCGCCGGGTCCTGGGCCGCCTGGCCGGCCGCGAGCGCGTTGTCCGTCACCACCGCGTCGACCTCGCCCAGCTGGAGCCTGACCAGACAGTCGAGCTGATTGGGCACCGTCAACCGGTCCTCGTCGGAGGCCTGTTCGTCGTGCTCGTCCTTGAACACCGCGCCGTACGACTTCTTCTTCAGCTCCTCGTAGGCCGTCGAGCCCTCCGCCGTGCAGACCCGCTTCCCGGCGAGCGAGGCGTTGTATCCCGTCACCGGCGAGTTCCTGGGCGCGAGCACCTGCTGCCCGGCCTGGAAGTAGGCGGTGGAGAACGCGACCTGCTGTATCCGGTCGCAGTTGATCGTCATCGTCCTGACGACCAGATCCACCGTGCCGTTCTCCAGTGCCCCGATCCGCTGATTGGTCGGTATCGCACGGAAGATGATGTCGTCCGGATCGCCGAGTATGTCCTTGGCGATGGCGCGGGCGAGATCGATGTCGAAGCCTTCGAGCTTGCCGGTCGCCGGATCGCGGTAACCCCAGCGGTAGCTGTTCTGGTCGACGCCGACGATCAGCTTTCTGTTCTCGCGGGCCTTGATCTTCTGGATGGTGGGACCGTCGGCGCCGGAGGGCTCCAGGCTGGCTTCCGGCGTCTCGCACTCCTCGGCCTGGGCGGGCACGGCCGTGGCGATCCGCTGGGCGGACTTCCGCGAGCCCTCGTCGACCGTGTGGGACAGCGGGAGCAGAGTGAGCGAGGCCGTCAGCACACAGGCACCGGCCATGGCCGAGACACCGCCCCAGCCGCGGAGCCGGCCGGGCGGCCGGAGCCTACGGGGCGGGCGGAGCCCGTCCATGGAATCCGTCGGATCCATCTCTCCCCCTCTCACCGGTACTCCGAAAGCCTGCGGCCGATGCCCAGGATCGCGCCCACCGCGGCCACCAGGGCCAGCGCGCCCGCGCCGATCGCCAATCCGGTCAGCGCGTCCCGTCCGTCCGACGCGGACCGGGTGAACTCCACCTGCTCCTGGGCGAGTGCCCGCTTCAGCGCCGAGTCCACCTGATCGAACGACTGGCCGGTGGATGGCCCGTCGCCGATGACCTTGGTGAGCGCGCCCTCGTAGTCACCGGCCTTGTCGGTGGCGCTGGCGGACGCGTGGCGCTCGCGCCACTGGGTGACCGAGGAGATCGCCTCGTCCACCGGTCTGCCGCCCGCGCTGTCGTCGGCGAGCTTCCTGGCCTCGTCGAGCGCGGTGCTGAGCCTGTCCATGCCCGTGTTGTAGTCCGTCTCGTACTTGTCGTTCTTGCCGTCCGGAGTCAGGACGGCGCCCCGGGCGACCAGGGTGAGATTCTCGTTCGCACGGGCCTTGAGGGAGTTGATCCGGGCCTCGTTGAGGACCTTCAGCGACGCCTGGCCGTGCTCCTGCGCGTTGTTCAGCTCGGCCCGTGCGACGGTCTGGCCGACGGCGAGCCAGAGCAGCAGCACGGTGGACGCGGCGGTCGCGGCGAGCAGGCCCTGGTTGAACACCCGGTTCGTCCGCAGATAGTTGCGCCGCTGGGCCCAGAACAGACCGCCGAACGCCAGCACTCCCATCACCAGCGAGACGAAGGGCCACAGCCGCGCGTCGTCGTTGTCCCGGGCGAGCCGGTCCGTCTCCGCCGCGTACAGCTTCTCGGCCGCGGGCAGCAGCTCGTTGGTCATCTGCTGGTTGGCATACCGCAGATAGGCGCCGCCGAGCGGAAGTCCCATGCGGTTGTTGGCGCGGGCCCGCTCGATCAGACCGGTGTAGCGCGGCAGGCCTTCGTTGAGCGTGGCTATCTGGCGGCCCGACTCACTGGTGCTGTCCGTATGGGTGGCCGCCTTGATCAGCAGCCTGGACGCCGTCCCGATGTCGTCCCGATACCGCTGCTGCACCTTGCGCGGCTCCTCGGCGCCCGCCAGGAAGCCGCCGGCCGCGGCCGTGTCGGCGTCGGCCAGCGAGCGGTAGATGTCCGCCGCGTCCGCGCTGAGCGGCTGACTGCGGCTCACCACATCGTCGGCGGCGGAGAACCGGTCGGCCGCCTCCCACGCGGTAACCGCTCCGAACGCCACGACCAGCAGCGCCAGCGCGGCGCCGATGATCCTCAGCCGGCCCGGCTCCGTCGTCGCCGCGGTGCGCAGCCGCTCCGTGGTCTCGGCCCACGCGCCGTGCCGTACGGGCGGTGCCGACGGTGGCGGTCCGGCCGGCGGCGCCATGGGCGCGTACGTCGGAGCCGATGGTGGCGCGGTGCGCACATTCGGTGGATATGTCACGTGACCTCCCCCTCGGTCATCTGACGACGACGGCCCGTCCCCGGCGGGTCGGGGGACAACTCCCGGCCGCCAGTATGGACGCAGGGACCGACAACCACACCAGGCTTGACTGGATCTTGCACGTATCGCCCGTTCCGCTCACGCACCTGCCGAATCCAACGATCCCGCCGCGGCCTTCCGGCCCCGGCACCATGCCCCTGTCCCAGCCCTGTCCTGTCCCGTCCTGGCCCTGTCCGCTCTCCCCACCTTGAATACGCCGCAGACCCGTGATCGGTTCCCGTTCAGCGGGTGTTCCCACCCGAACGGGCACAAGCCGGCCGGGCACGGGCCGCCCGGGACACAGGACTTACTCGTCCGGACCTGCGCCCGGGACTTACGGCCCAGGACCTACCGCGGCCGAGGATCCTCCTGGCGCGCGTAGTGCGCGCCCAGCCGGGCGTGGGCCTCCGCGTCGGCCCGTACATGGTCCAGACCGAGCAGCGCCGCGCCCAGCACCGGCGGCGCCGTCACGACCTCGATGACGGCCTTCGGCGCCTTGGCCGCCAGCAGCTCCACTATCCGCCGGTCGAGCTGCGGATGACGGGCCGCCAGCACACTGCCGCCCAGCAGCACCGGCACCTCCTCGTCCAGCAGGTCGAGCTTTCCGAGCGCAACCGTCGCCATCGCGACGACCTCCTCGGCCAGCCGGTCCACGATCGACCTGGCCACCGGATCGCCCGCCGCGCCCGTCGCGAAGAGCACCGGCGTCAGCTCATGGCGGCGCTCGAACGGCAGCCGTCCTCGATGCAGCGCTTCGATCAGCTCGTACATCGAGCGCAGACCGAAGTGGCCGGGCAGCGTCCGTACCAGCTCCGTGGGCCCGCCGCGGCCGTCCTCGGCGCGCGCCGCGAACCAGAGCGCCTCCTCGGCGAGTCCCGAACCGCCGCCCCAGTCACCGGAGATCCGCCCGATCGCGGGAAATCTCGCCGTCCTGCCGTCCGGCAGCATCCCCACACAGTTGATGCCCGCGCCGCAGACGACGGCCACGCCTCGTGGCGCCTCGCCGCTCGGCAGACCGGCCCGCAGGATCGCGAAGGTGTCGTTGCGCACATCGGTCGTACGGCCCCAGCCGCGCGCCTGTACCGCCTCGGCCAACTCCCGCTCCTCGACCGGCAGATCCGCGTTGGCCAGACAGGCGGACACATGCTCGGCGAAGCCCTGCTCCGGCAGTCCGGCGGCCGAGGCGGCCTCGGCGACCGCCACCGCCAGGGTGTCGATCGCCGCCTCGATCCCGACGACCGGCGGCTGGAAGCCGCCACCGCGGGCCGTGCCCAGCACCGAACCGTCGGCGCCGATCACGGCCACATCGGTCTTGCTGTTGCCGGCGTCGACGGCCAGGACGCTCGCGCGCCCCGCCGCCGCACCGGCCGCGCTCTCCGTCGCCGTACCGGTCGCGCGTCCCGTCGCCGCACCGGCCGTTCTCCCCGCACCGCTCACACCCACGCGAGATGCTCCCGGTTGTGCGCGATCAGCTTGTCGGTGAGCGCCTCGGCGTACTCGAACTGGCCGATCAGCGGATGGGACAGCAGCGCCTTGAAGACCCGGTCCCGGCCGCCGTGCAGCGCGGCCTCCAGCGCCAGGCCCTCGTACGCCGTGACATTGGCGATCAGCCCGGCGTACAGCGGATCCAGCGCGGGCACCGCGAGTGGCACCGCGCCCGACGTGTCCACCCGCGCCTGGACCTCGATCACCGCGTCGTCCGCCAGGAACGGCAGCGTGCCGTTGTTGTACGTGTTCACCACCTGGACCGGGCTGCCGCCGCCGCGCAGCAGCGAGGCCGCCAGATCCACCGCGGCCTCCGAGTAGAAGGCGCCGCCGCGCTTGGACAGCAGCTCCGGCTTCTCGTCCAGGGCGGGATCGCCGTACATCGCCAGCAGTTGCTTCTCCATCTCGGCCACCTCGGCGGCCCGCGACGGCTTCGTCCGCAGCTCCCGTACGACCTCGTCGTGCGCGTAGAAGTAGCGCAGATAGTACGAGGGCACCACACCGAGACGGTCGAGCACCGCGCGCGGCAGCCGCAGATCGGCCGCGAGCGCGTCGCCGTGCCCGGCCAGCAGCTTCGGCAGCATGTCGGCGCCGTCGGGCCCGCCGAGGCGCACTCCGTGCTCCCAGGTCAGATGGTTGAGCCCGACATGCTCCAAGTACACCTCGGAGGGCGCGACATCCAGCAGTTTCGCGAATCTGCGCTGGAAGCCGATCGCCACATTGCACAGCCCCACGGCCCGGTGGCCGGCCTGGAGCAGCGCGCGCGTCACGATTCCCACCGGATTGGTGAAGTCGATGATCCACGCGTCGGGATTGGCGCGGCGGACGCGCTCCGCGATGTCCAGGACCACGGGGACCGTACGCAGCGCCTTGGCGAGACCGCCCGCGCCCGTCGTCTCCTGGCCCACACAGCCGCACTCCAGCGGCCAGGTCTCGTCCTGGTTCCGCGCGGCCTGTCCGCCGACGCGCAGCTGGAGCAGCACCGCGTCGGCGTCGGCGACGCCCGCGTCCACGTCCGAGGTGGTGGTGATACGGCCCGGGTGGCCCTGCTTGGCGAAGATCCGCCGCGCGAGTCCGCCGACCAGGTCGAGCCGGTCGGCCGCCGGATCGACCAGCACCAGTTCCGCGATCGGCAGGGTGTCCCTCAACCGGGCGAATCCGTCGATGAGTTCGGGTGTGTAGGTGGATCCTCCGCCTACCACTGCGAGCTTCACTTTTCTCAGCCCTTCACTCCGGTCAGTGTGACTCCCTCGACGAACGCCTTCTGGGCGAAGAAGAACACGAGGATCACAGGGGCCATGACCAGTACGGTCGCGGCCATGGTCAGATTCCAGTCGGTGTGGTGCGCGCCCTTGAAGGATTCGAGGCCGTAACTGAGCGTCCAGGCGGCCGGGTTCTCCGAGGCGTAGATCTGCGGTCCGAAGTAGTCGTTCCAGGCGTAGAAGAACTGGAAGAGCGCGACGGCCGCGATCCCCGGCCTGGCCATCGGGAGTACCACCCTGATCAGGGTACGGAACTCACCGCAGCCGTCGACCTTCGCGGCGTCCAGATACTCGTTGGGGATCGTCAGCAGGAACTGGCGCAGCAGGAAGATGGAGAACGCGTCTCCGAACGCCATCGGGATGATCAGCGGCCAGAGTGTGCCCGACAGATCGAGTTGTTTCGCCCAGAACAGATACATCGGAATGATGATCACCTGCGGCGGCAGCATCATCATCGAGATGACGAGCATGAGCGAGAGCTGTCTGCCGCGGAACCGGAACTTGGCGAGTGCGTACGCCACCGGGACCGAGGAGAGCACGGAGAGCACCGTGCCGAGTCCCGCGTACAGCAGGGTGTTCTTCCACCAGGTCAGAAAGCCCGGAGTGTCGAACACCTTGGTGTAGTTGCCCCATTCCCAGGTGTTGGGCGTGAGATCGCGGGTGAGCGCCTGCTGGTCGCTCATCACCGAGGTCAGAAAGAGGAAGACGAACGGCAGCACGAAGAACAGCGCCGCCGCGACACCCAGGGAGTGGACGCCGATCCAGTGCAGCAGCGCCCTGCGGCGCGCGGTACGGGCGGCGGGTGTTTTGTCCCGGGCGGACTGCGACGCGGTGCCGGGACGGTTGTCGGGTACAGGTACAGGTACAGAGGTCATCTCAGTCACCCGCTCCGATCAGACCGCCGCGCCGCCGCATCAGCAGCGCGGTGAAGGCCATGGCCAGGACGAACAGGACCAGCGCGACCACACAGGCGGCGCCGTAGTCGAAGCGCTGGAAGCCCAGGTTGTAGACGAGCTGAGGCAGTGTCAGCGTGGACTTGTCCGGGTAGCCGGGCTCGAACTGCTGGCCCGAGCCGCCGATGATGCCGGAGGCGACCTTGCCCGCGACCAGCGGCTGCGCGTAGTACTGCATCGCCGAGATCACTCCGGTGACCACCGCGAACATCACGATCGGCGAGATGTTCGGCAGCGTCACGAACCGGAACCGCTGCCAGGCCGACGCGCCGTCCAGCTCCGCCGCCTCGTACTGCTCCTTCGGTACGTCGAGCAGCGCGGCCATGAAGATCACCATCAGATCGCCGATGCCCCAGACGGCCAGCAGTGTCAGGGCCGGCTTGGACCAGGCCGGGTCGTTGAACCAGCCGGGCGTCGGCAGGCCCAGATCGCCGAGGATCGTGTTGACCGGTCCTGTCCCGGGATTGAGCAGAAAGACGAAGGCGAGCGTCGCGGCGACCGGTGGCGCCAGATACGGCAGATAGAAGAGGGTGCGGAAGACTCCCGTACCCGTCTTGATCTTGGTGATCAGCATGCCGATGCCCAGCCCGAAGACCACCCGGCAGGCCACCATGATCACCACGAGCCAGAGCGTGTTACGCAGGGACGGCCAGAACATCGGGTAGTCGCCGAAGACATACGACCAGTTCCCGAGACCGTTCCAGACGGGCGTGTTGAAACCGTCGTACTTCATGAACGAGAAGTACACGGTCGAGATCAGCGGATACGCGAAGAAGACGGTGAAGCCGATCAACCAGGGCGACATGAACGCCGCCGTACGCAGCGCCGACCTGCGGCGCTTCGAACGGAGCGTGGGCGTGGACATGGCTGGCGTCCCGGCCCGCTAGCCGGCCTGCTCGATGTCACGGTCGATCTGCGCGGCGGTCTGCTCCAGACCGGCCTGGAGATCCTTCACCTTGCCCTGTTCGTACTGGTACCCGAAGTCCTGGAGCGTCTGCTGGTACGTCGCGCCGTTGACGGCGGCCGGCGGTGTGTTCGACTGCGGATGCTGCGCGATGTCGAGGAAGGTCTTGAAGCGCGGATCGAACTTCAGATCCGGGGACTTGAGCGCGTCCAGCGTCGACGGCACATTGCGGATGCCGTTGGCGAACTCCACGACCGCCTTGGTGTCGGTGGTCATGTACTTCACCAGCTCCCACGCGGCGTTCTGCTTCTTGCTCTGCGGAGCGATGCCCATGATCGTGCCGGAGAGGAAGCCCTTGCCGTAGCTGTCCGCCTCGTCGTCCGCCACCGGCATCGGCGCGACACCGATCTCGAACGGGACCTTGGCGTCCTCGGCCATACCGAGCCGCCACTCGCCGTCGAGCTGCATCGCGACCTGGCCGGTGTGGAAGGGATGCTTGGCGCCCCACTCATCGCCGAAGGTGCTGCGGAACTTCTCCAGCTTCTCGTAGCCGCCGAGATCGTCCACCAGCTTCTTCTGGAAGGTGAACATCTTGGCGAAGGCCGGGTCCTTGGCGATGTTCGACTTGCCGTTCTGGTCGAAGTACGTGTGGTTCCAGCTCGACATGTAGTGGTCGACGACCGTCTCGTAGCCGTGGTAGGTCGGCATCAGACCGACCCGCTCATAGCTGTCGCCCTTGGGCTTGGTCAGCTTCTTGGCGTCCTCGGCCAGCTCCGACATGGTCTTCGGCGGCGCGGCGATACCGGCCTCCTTGAAGGCGTCCTTGTTGTAGTACAGCCCGTACGCGTCGCTGAGCAGCGGCAGCGCGCAGCGCTTGCCCTCGAACTGGGTGTACTCCAGCAGCACGTTCGGGAAGGTCTTCGCCAGATCGAGCTTCGACTTCTCGATGAACGGCGTCAGATCGGCGAAGGCGCCCGACGAGCAGAACTTGCCGACGTTCGAGGTGGTGAAGGAGGACACCACGTCGGGACCTTTGGAACCGCCTGCGCGCAGCGCCTGGTTGAGCTTGTCGTCGTTGATATTGCCGACGACATTCACCTTGATGTTCGGATGGGCGGTCTCGAACCGGTCGATGTTGTCCTGGATCGCCTTGACCTCGGCCGGCGCGCTCCAGCCGTGCCAGAACGTGATGGTCGTTTCGGCGTTCGGATCGTCGGAGGCGGCGGAGCCCGACTGGCCGGTACAGGCGGTGGCGACGACGGATATCGCGGCCACCGCCACGGCGGAGGCGGTGAGACGGCGGTTTCTGAGCATGGCGGTACTCCCGGGGGATGGTCGGGCTTCTGAGAGGACTCGGTACGGGACTGCCGGTGCGGGACTGCCGGGACGGGATCGCTGGAGCGGGCGGAGCGGACGGAGCGGGCCTAGCGGGAGGTGTCGAAGACCTCGTCGCGCGTGGCCGAGAGGGCGCTCTCCAGCGCGCCCCGCAGTACGGGATGGCGGTGCACCTCGCCGATGAGGAGCCGTGGGCGGGAGGCGGCGAGCTCGGCCAGCTCCGCCTGGACCAGTGCGCGCAGCGGCTCACCGCCGGCCGTGGTCAGCCCGCCCGCGAGGACGATCAGTTCGGGATCGAGTACGGCGGTCACCGACGCGAGACCGGTGGCGAGCCGCTGGGCGAACAGCCGCAGCAGCCCGGCCAGCCGCTCGTCCCGCTCGTGCCCGGCCGCGGCGCGGGCCAGCAGACCGGCCGCGACCTCGGCGTACGGCTGTTCCGGTGTGTCGATGCCCAGGGACTTGGCGAGCCGCGGTACGGACTGGGCGCCCGCCAGCTCCTGGAAGCCGCCGCTGTTCGCCCGGACCACCTGGCGCACCAGCGGAGTGCCCGGGACCGGCAGGAAGCCGACCTCGCCGGCGCCGCCGGTGAAGCCGCGGTGCAGCCGTCCGCCGATGACGAGAGCGGCGCCGAGGCCGTCCTCGTTCCACAGCAGGACGAAGTCCTCGTGGCCGCGTGCCGCGCCGAGCCGCTGCTCGGCGACCGCCGCGAGGTTCACGTCGTTCTCGTACTCGACGGGCATGGGCAGCACGGCGGCCAGCTCGTCCAGGAGCGTGGTGGAGTGCCAGCCGGGCAGATGGGACGCGTACCGCAGCCGGCCGGTCGACGGATCGAAGGCGCCCGGTGTGCCGATCACCGTCCGGTGGATGTCGCCGCGCGTGAGCCCGGCGGCCTTGACGGCTCCCTCCAGGGCGTCCGTCACCTGGCGTACGACACTGACGGCGCGGCGACCGGGCGTCGGCAGTTCGAACTCGCCGACGGTGGTCCCGGTGATGTCGGCGACGGCCGCGCGTATCCGCTGCGGACTCACATCGAGTCCCGCGGCGAACGCGGCGCGCGCGTTGACGGCGTAGAGCTGCGCGTTGGGTCCCGGCCGTCCCTCGGTGGTCCCGGTGGCGACGACCAGTCCGGCGGCTTCGAGCCGGGCCAGCAGCTGTGACGCGGTCGGCTTCGACAGACCGGTCAGCTTGCCTATCCTCGTACGGGAGAGCGGCCCGTGGGCCAGTAGCAGATCGAGTGCGGCCCGGTCGTTCATGGCCCGCAGCACACGCGGTGTCCCCGGTGACGGAGTGGGCGGTCCGGCCATATCGGTCATGGACGCGACACCTGCCTTTCGCTGCTTGCTCTCCCACACTGTTAGGAAAGTTTCCTATTGGGGTGCGAGGAAAGTAAGCCGGACGTCAGGAAGGCGTCAATACTCTCCGGCGTGACACACCCCCGAGGCAACCAAAGCGTTACCTGCGGAGGTGCGGGTGCCGGATCGCGTTACTTGGCCAGATTCGGCGGCGGGCTGAGCGGAGCCGCCTGGAGCGACTGCGGCGATGTGGGACTGGCCAGGGCCGAGGGCGCGGACACACCGGCCGTCGGATCCGGCGCGGGCGCCTCCTCGACGGCCGGCGGCAGACCGCCGACGATCCGGATGCCCGCCTCGTCGAAGGCCAGCTTGATCCGCCAGCGCAGCTCGCGCTCCACGCTCAGCGACTTGCCCGGCATCGTCTTCGCCGAGAGCCGTACGGTCATCGAGTCCAGCAGTACCGAGTCCAGCCCGAGGATCTCCACCGGGCCCCACAGCCGCTCGTTCCACGGATCGTCCTTGGCCATCCGCGCGGTGACCTCGGCGATGACTGTACGGACCCGGTCCAGGTCCTCCGACGGCCGCACCATCACATCGACGCCGGCGGTGGCCCAGCCCTGGCTCAGATTGCCGATCCGCTTGACCTCGCCGTTGCGTACGTACCAGATCTCGCCGTTGTCGCCGCGCAGCTTCGTCACGCGCAGACCGACCTCGATCACCTCGCCGGAGGCCACACCCGCGTCGATGGTGTCCCCGACGCCGTACTGGTCCTCCAGGATCATGAAGACGCCGGAGAGGAAATCGGTCACGAGATTGCGCGCGCCGAAGCCCAGCGCGACGCCCGCGACACCGGCGGAGGCCAGCAGCGGAGCGAGATTGATGTTCAGCGCGCCGAGCATCATCAGCGCAGCCGTGCCCAGGATCAGGAACGAGGTCACCGAGCGCAGCACCGAACCGATCGCCTCCGATCGCTGCCGGCGCCGCTCGGCGTTGACCAGCAGCCCGCCCAGCGCGGTGCCCTCGACCGACTGGACGCTGCGGTTCATCCGCTCTATCAGCTTGGTCAGGGCCCGCCGGATCACATGCCGCAGCACCAGCGCGATGATCAGGATCAGTACGATCCGCAGCCCGATGCTCAGCCATGTCGCCCAGTTCTGCTCCACCCAGCCCGCCGCGTCCGTCGCCCGGGCGGCTGCTTCGTCGAGGGTCACGGGATCGGACGACGAGGGGCCGGCGGCCGGCAGGGCGGACCAGGACACGACAGAAACCTCCAGGTGTGCACGGGCGGTCCCACCACACTAACGGGGCAGTGCGGCCCGTCCGGTGCCGCGACCGGGGGAGAGACATGGCTCACGCGCGTCCCGGGCGGTCGTCATGGGCCCGTGAATACGGGGGAAGAGGCCGGTGTGGTCGAAAACACTCCCAGCCCGTTACCGGGACGTGGTGGCGTTTCGACCAGGCATGAGGAGAGACTGAGAGCAGATCGTCCCGGCGCGAGCCACGCGCCGCCGGCGTAATAGGAGGCATCCGTGCCGCATGTCCTGGTCCTCAACGCGTCGTACGAGCCGCTCGGCGTCGTACCGCTCCGCCGCGCGCTCGTCCTCGTCCTGGAGAACAAGGCCCTCTGCCTCGAGGAATCCGGCGCCTTCATGCACAGTGAGACCCGAGTCATCCCAGCACCCAGCGTCGTACGGCTGAAGCGTTTCGTACGGGTCCCTTACCGGGGGCCCGTTCCACTGACGCGCCGTGCGCTCTTCGCCCGCGACGGCGGTCGCTGTATGTACTGCGGTGGTGTCGCAACCAGCGTCGACCACGTCATTCCGCGCAGCCGTGGCGGACAGCACGTGTGGGACAACGTGGTGGCGGCGTGCCGCCGGTGCAACCATGTCAAGGCCGACCGTCATCTGCGGGAGCTGGGCTGGAGACTCCACCAACAACCCGCCCCGCCGTCGGGCCTGGCCTGGCGGATCATCGGAACGGGGCACAGGGATCCGCGCTGGTTGCCGTACTTGCAACCGTATGGCGCGGAGGACGCCATGGCTCGGATCGACGGCATTTCAGCCTGACGATCCGGGTCGCCTTTGTTTTCAGGGCTCGGTTCGCCTCCGGGCGCTTTGTGCCACTGTCGACGGTCGACCGTGCTC
>NZ_FMDK01000162.1 GCF_900091995.1 Streptomyces sp. MnatMP-M17 | reverse complement strand
CGTATGCCGATCTTCCCTCCGAGGCAGCGGCGGCCGTCCGCCGGCTCGGTCTCCTGCCCGCCCGTACGTTCGGCCCGGACGTGGTGGCCGCGGTATGCGCGGTGGACCGTGCGGAGGGGACGCGGCTGCTGGAGATCCTCCTGTCAGCCAGCCTCGTCCAGGATGTGCGGGCCGACGACGAACGTGACGGGCCGCTGACGTGCGGTTTCCACGATGTGATCGGCGACCTGGCCCAGGACCGGGCGGGCGAGGAGCCGCAGGAGGTACGCGACGAGGTACTCCGCCGGTGGGTGGAGTGGCACCTGCGCGCCGCGACCGAAGCCGAGGCACGGCTGACGCCAAGCCACCGAACCATGCCGCGCAGCTATCGCTACATCGTCACCGACCTGGAACTCTTCGCCCAGGACAGCGAGCAGACGGTGGTGGAGTGGCTGGACCGCCACCGTGCCGACCTGCTCGCGGCGGTGGACGTGGCCGTCGCAGCGGGCTGGGACGAGTTGTCCTCGCAGATTGCGGACGCGATGTGGCCCCTGTTCCTGCGCCGCCGTCACAACGAGGACCTCGTGGCCGTCCACGAGAAGACCCTTCCCGCGGCCGAGCGGGCCGGGGACCTCCGCATGATGCGCAGGATGCTCACCACGCTGGGCGGCGGGCTGCGCAGTCTCGGCCGGTACGACGAGGCCCTCGAACGGTATGACCAGGCCCTGGCCGGCGCGCGCCGGGACGGCGACCGGCTGGACGAGGCCCAGGCGCTGGACGGTATCGGTGAAGTGCACCGCCAGGCCGGCCGGACCGGCCAGGCAGTCGCTCCGCTGACCCAGGCACTCGCCATCCGCGAGGAGATCGGCTACACCAGGGGAGCCGCGCTCACCCGGCTCCGCCTCGGCGAGATCGCCGACGACAACGAAGAGTGGCACGACGCGCTGACGTATCTCGTGCGGGCCCGCGCCGAACTCCTCGCCGTGCCCGACCCCTACGACGCCGCCCGCGCGCTGGCCGTCCTGGGCCGCGTGTACACGCGCAGCGGCCACTACACCGCAGGTGTAGCGCAACTGCACCAGGCTGAGGACGAGTTCGCCGAGGCCGGGTCGCACCACTGGCAGGCCCGCGCCCGCGAATGGACCGGCGCCGCCGCCTACAACGAGGGCCGGACCGCTGAAGCACGCGACCACCTCACCGCAGCGCGCGAGATGTACGAGCACGTCCACAGCACCCGCGACATCGCGCGGATCGACCAGCATCTGCTCGCCCTCGACGGGGAGGCCTGACTCCGGGTCACACGCTCTACTGCCGGACCATCGCCGACCCTCCTCACTTTGACCGTCTGTCCGAGGAACTCCGTCCCGGCCCGACCGCGGCGCAAGGCCCGACTGACAAAAAATTCACATATTTCCACAGCAGGCGATTTTCCCGCCACCGAATCAAACAGAACAGGTTCTGATTATGCTTCCCAAATGGACTGAATCCCCTGCCCCCGTTGCCCAGGGGGCCGCCTACACGGCAGTCGTGCAGCGCCGGATCGTGCACCAGATTGCCGAAATCCACGATGTTCAGCTGGCGGTTGCGTCGGTTGTCATACGTCCCATGCTGCACGAACTGATCGCATCCGCATCCTGGGAATCCGCCAATTCCTCCGGGACATACCGACTGTCCGACGGGCAATGCCATTGGTTCTACTGGCACCGTAATGGCGCGTCGCTGGAGGTCAAGTATTACGACGCCGGCCATTCCGAATTCTCCTGCCCTGTCGGAGGAGAACTCGCGCCGCCGGTGGGGGCCACATGGCTGCCGCACTTCCTGGACAGTGATCCGCCCCCGCCGGGTAGCTCTACCAGTTGGCGCCCGGTACTGCGCACGGCATCAAAACTTCCGCTTACGCTCCTCAAGCCCGGCATCAAGTACTACGCCCGACACAGCCTCGGGGTCAGCGACTTGGGCCCCGACACATTCGCCGTTGCTTTCTTCGCTATGGCGGCAGAAGCAGAGGCCGTCCACAGCAAATGGAAAGGGTTGCCCGGCCCTCAGCACATCAGGGACAGCACCGGCCTGTTGTGGGAACTTTCGCCGCCTCCACAAGGCAGCTCGAAGCCTGCCGTCACGGGAGTCCTGCCACGACGAGGAAGGCCTGCGGACAACCATTCCGAGCAGCGGGCACGCAGAATGCCAGGGTCTTCGACCGCGGCCTCCGGCCGTCGTCCCACGAGAAGGCCGTTCTGAATTAAGCGGACGGACGGGCCGCAGCCCCGGGAAAGCGCCGCTCTGATGCGCAAAACGGAAGCCGGCCAGGACATGACCCTTCAGCGGTGAGACCCATAGCGTCAGCAAGGTGCTGTCCCTACTGGTATCGAAGTGAAACGAAGCGCGTGACCGGAGCGGCACCGCCCTTGTGGGCACATCAGAAAGAGGCGGTCAGGGGTCTGACGGGGGAGCGGCGGAGCGGGTCCCCCGGACCCTGCCGCCGCGGTGCCATCGGCCGCCCGGTACACCTGGGGCGGCTCGGATGGAGCACACGGTCACCGCGCCGACCACCCTGGCAGGGGTGGTGGCCTTCCCCCGGGGCTCTTCGGGCGGAGCACGCCAGCAGCTCCGTCCAGGGAGCGGCGCCTGCTGTTCGAGGGATCGCCAGGCCGCCGCACGGCCGTGTTCGAGCTGGTCACCCATCGCAGAAGTCCTCTCAGAACCGGCAGGTTCTGCAACAGGCTTCTGAGAGACCGATCTTCTGACCTGCGGTGAGTGTTCAAGATCCTTCTCAACGCCAACGGCTGTACGCCTGTACCCGGACGCCGTGGACACGCTGAGGGCGCGGCCGGAAGGCAATAGGCCCGCGTGTCCAAGCAGAGCCCCCTCAAGGGAATCCCGCTGCTGGCCAAGGGGGCAGCGCGACGATGCCGCCGTCGTACTGGCTCGCGTTGTCCGCTCTGCCGGTTCGTTCGCGGCGCGACGCGTACAGCTCTCTCAAAGCGCCGAGCCCGAGCCGCCCCCCACACGACCCCTGATAGCACATCAATTACAACGATAAGGAGCAGACATGCGTGGTTTTGGACCGGTCTCCCTGCGGATCTATATCCATCACATGCTCTACGTTCCCCCTTCGGCAAGAGCAAGAGAGCTTCCGGGGGTCCTCCGGCCGGATACCGTGCCGGCAGAGACGGGAGCTGGCCTGGTCCCCTGTCTCACCCGTACTGGCCACCAGCCCCGCGGAGAAGACGCGCCCTGCGGCGGCCGGAATGACTGAGGCACAGATACTCCTTGCCCGGGAACTCCTTGCCGAGCCCAACAGCACCATCACCGCAGTCGCCGAGCACGTCGGTGTCGCTGTCGCAACGCTCTACAGACACGTGCCCGAACTGAGGGGCTCACGCAAGATCGGCGGCCGCCGCAGCAAGACCATGGAGCAGGCGCAGATCGACCGCGCCCGGGAACTCCTCGCCGCGCCCAACAGCAACGTCCGGGCAGTCGCCAAGGAACTCGGTTTCTCTCTCGCGGCGCTCTACAAACAGGTGCCCGGGCTGAAAGGCTCACGCACACCCGGCTCCGGGCCGGGTGTGACTCCGGAGCAGATCGACCGCGCCCGGGAACTCCTCGCCCAGCCCAACAGCACCCGTCGGGCAGTGGCCAAGGAACTCGGCTTCTCCACGAACACACTTCGCAAGTACCTGGCGGGTGGGAAGGACGCCACACCGCGGAAACGTGACGGCCAGTCCACTGTCAACAAGGGGCTTACAGGGAAAGAAATTATAGATTTCATGGAACAGCGGGCACGCTTGGGGATGACGCCCGCCTCACTTCGGGAGATGGCTGATGCGGTCGGGCTGAGGAGTGCCTCGTCGGTGGAGCACCACCTGAAGAAGCTCGAAGCCGTGGGGCTGGTTTGCAATTCCCCAGGATCCGCGCGGGGCTGGCGCCTCGCAGACCGTCCCGTAAAGGAAGACGGGCTTGTCCGGGCGCCGTTGATGACGGCCGGCCCCGGCCGGAAGGCAGTACAGGCGGGAGGTTCCCTGATTCTCCCTCACCAGCTCGTCGGAAGTGGCGAAAACTACCTCGTACGGATGCCTGATCACAGCATGTCCGGGAGCGGAATATTTCCCGGCGACCTGCTGGCAATTGACGGCCACTGTACGCCGGCGCACCAGGAAGTAGTTGCAGCGGTAATCGACGGAACGCTCACCGCCCGGCGGCTCATTCGGACCGATACCCTTTGGCTCATCCCGGACAATTCTTCGTTTGCGCGCATTTCCGCAACGTATGGCATGATCCTGGGGAAAGCCGTGACGGTCGTTCGTTCACTGGCTGGAAGCATTCCAGCCGATGGCGAAAGCTGAAAAGGCAGCGAGACGGAAAGGGAGAGAAAGGTAGGGATGCCGGCGAGGCTGCGATGGAGCGAAATCGGCGAGAAAAGCAAAAGCGGCTGGACGGTGCGCTGGAATCCCTGCGCCCCGGGTCAATGATGAAGGGGGCAAAGAATGCAGTGCAAGGGAAACCAAGGGATCTCAAGGCGAGTTCTATTGCGTCCCGAAGTTACTCTCGACGATGTCGAGGATACTGCGATGGATCTGGGATGGTTGCCTCTCGGGGTTCGCTCAGATACCGATGACACACCTTTCGAGGAGATTTGGCTCGACGAGGAGTTCGATGTCCAGATTCGGTATGTAGAGGACCTCGCGCTCGATCTGGATTATCTGATCCTTGAAGGTCCAGACATTATCGCCGTAGAAAGGAAGGTGTACAGCTCATTCCTTGTTCATTCTCGGGGGGATGTGATGGACGAGCTGCGGGCGGCGTCAGCGCGCGAAGCGCGCATTGCATCTGTATATCGAGCGGCCGTGCTTGGCGGAGAGCAGGAAGATCCGGATCTTTTCGGGATCATGACTCGTCTGGCAAACGATCCGGAGCGGGATATTCGGCACGCGGTAATCGTGGCCGGTGCTTATCTTGAGTGGCTGTGCTTCCGCCCTCTCCTGGATCGGTTGCGAGAAAATGATCCCGAGGAATCTGTGCGTCGGGATGCAGGAACAGTGCTCGATGCTCTGGATGGTGATCGCTGAAAATGCCCGGCCGGTTAAATGCCGCGCAGGCGACGTGCGGGTGCTGATGGATACTCTCGTGCACGGACCCGGTCTGCACGACAGCACCCGCGGCTTGGATCGGGTAGGCACGTCGCTGGAGTTCAGGGGCTACGACGCCGGCCACCCCTCACAACTCCTGCCCGGTCGAAGACACCGTCAGGCGGCGCGCGAGCAGCAAGACGACAGACACATCGGACAGCCCCGAAACGCGGCGCGAAGACTCCGCCTGACGACCCGCCTGGATGATCCCGACGTACAGGAAGAACGCCCGGAAGGCTGGCGTCATCACGGCGGCGGCGCTCCGGCTGCGCCCTCGCGGGCGCCCCACGGTCAGCGTCAGGCCGTAATGACGGCAGGGAGCGGCGGAGAGATAGGCGAGGAGGATGGTTCTCGTGGCACGGATGATCTGGTCAGCCACGATGGAGGAACTCGTGGTGACGGCCGCCGCCGTCATCGTGCTCACCGCGGCGCGACGCCCGCTGTGGGAGTGCCTGGTCGCCGTCGCACTGATGAGGACTCTGCCGCACCTCTACTACGGGCTGTCGGCACTGGCACTGATCCCCATGGGCATCGGCTGCGCCGGCTTGCCGATTCCAGCCTCCTGGGTGCCGCAAACGCCGTGCCCGTGAGCAGGACGGGGAACAGTGGCCGGCTCGCCGTGCCCGTCAGCGAAACACGCCACGCCGGATCGCTCACCGTCACCAACTACTCCGACAAGAGGGGATACCGCCCGTGACGCGCCTCCACTTCGATTCGCCCGAGTCTGCCGCGGTGTATCTCCGTCACCGCGGTGTGCCCGTACCCGAGATAGCCAAAGAGCTGAGCGTCACACAGAAATTCGTCCGCGAGGCCGTGACCAGGACAGAAGCCAAGAGGTCAGCGCGCGACGTTCTGCTTTCGACAGTCAACGTGCCGAAAATGGCACGAAAGTACATCCGCGGGCAGAGCCTCCAGCAGCTCTCTGACGAACTTGGCATCTCCGCCCACGATATTGGTCGCCTGCTCCTCGGCCACGGCGTCACCCTGCGCCGCCGCGGCGGTCCACGCCCCCGCTACGCGCCGCCGGCAGTCCACATCAAAAAGCAGACCTACGAGACCGTGGCCGACGTCATCGCCGCTCTCGCCGAGGCAGGCATGGACCTCGCGCAGATCTCCGAGGCCACCGGCCGCTCATGCAGTTATGTCAGCGACCGGCTCGCCGAGGCCGGAATCGAGACCGGGAGGAGCAGGCCCGACAGCCTCGGCATCGACACGGCGCGGCTGGCAGCGGCGTACCGGTCCATACCGTCCTCCGCTGTCCTAGCGGAGATCTTCCACACCAATCCCCGCTCGGTCCTCGTCCGGCTCCGCAAAAGCCACGCACCCATCCGTGCCAGGGGCGGTTACTGGCGTCACCCAGCTGACCAGGACACCACACCGGTCCGGGCTCCGCTGCCACCCAGCCCGTGGGAAGTACGCGACCGGGAAATCCTCAAGCGCTTCCAGCAACGCCGGACCACCTCGCAGATCACACACGAGCTGGGCATCTCCAGCACCGAGGTCGACGCTGCCATCCGGTACCACCGCAGCCCGGACAGAACTTCAGCAGAAATCATCCGCCGGAGCGACGAAGGGGAATCCTCCACGCGCATCGCCGCCCGTATGGGCATACGCATGACAACAGTCATCGACGTCCTGTCCGCTAAGAAGAACAGACAGCGTGGCACCTGCCCGCCGGTCTCCTCGGACAGTTCCTCAGCCAGGTCGGGAAACGGCAAGGGCAGTTCCTGAGACCGCGCGGCCTGCACTTCACAGGGTCATCGGACCGAGAGAAGGACATACCGCAGCTACCCGCCAACGGATAGGACACCGCCGGCATCGCAACGAGCTTTCTCCGAGCGCACCGCCAAGAACAACCTCCACGCGCCGATGACCCCACTCCAGCTCCGCAACCGCACACACGCCGTCGCCTACGCCCTTCGCCAAAGTCTCACCTGACCCCTCATCTCACTTCTTTTCGTGATCTGCCTGACGCTCAAGCGAGAGAAGCCTGTTCCGTGCGTGACCCCAGCCTGATCCGAGACCTCGCCCCCGACACCCCCGCGTCCGGCAAGAAGCCCGTGCCCGCGACGGTGCCTCCGGGTCCCTTCGGTGATCTGTCGTCCTCTGCGGTCTCGGAGATCATCTCAATCGTTGAGAATGCAACGCCGTCCCGAAGGATTCGCGCCGACCGGGTCCGCGGCATCGCTGTCTTCTTCAGGGCCCTGAAGAGGCTGGACGGCGCGACATGGCAGAAGCGATGGGAGGCCAGCGGCCTCAATGATCTCCACGCGCCCCCGGTCCGGGGCACGCTTCCCCCAGACCACCGTCATGGAGTACGAGGCCTTCCTCTGCCACCGGCGATCCCTCCATCCAGGCAATACCCGTCAGGTCGCCTGGGGCTCAAAGTCCCAGTACGGCCGGTTGCCGGAGCGGGCTGAGAGGGTGTGGAGATTACCCGGGGTGGTGGCCAGGTCGGAGTTGGCTTCCTGGTCGACGATCTCGGCCTGTTGATGGTCCCCAAGGCTGCGCAAGTCGGCGGCGAGGGCAAAGCGGGCCGAGAGCGTCAGCGGGTGGGCTCGGCCAAGTACTTCGGTGGCCTGGGTGACAATGCTCTGGCCAAGCGCGGCGGCGGACTTGGGGTCACCGATGAGGTTGCGCAGGGCGGTGGCGTTGATGGCGCATCCCAGTGTCCAGGGGTGCTCCGCTCCCACCGCCGTGATCATGGCGGCCAGAGACTGCTCCATGACGGCATGGGCCTGGTCCCCCTCTCCAACGCTCTGCAGCATCAGAGCGTGGTTGGCGCGGACACCTGCGATGAACGGATGCCCTTCGGGGAGCATCGCCTCATAGCGGGCGACAACAAACTCGTCGATCTCCTGCGCCCGGTCGATGTCACCCTGCTCACGCGCGAAGCAGCTTTGCCCGGCTGCGAACATAAGTGTCCACGGGTGGGTCTCGCCCATCACTCGCTCTCCCCGCTCCAGCACGCGGGTGAAGAGTTTCCCCGCCCTTTCACGATCACCACTGCTGTAGTGGCACAAGGCGAGGTTGTGTTCGGCACGCAACGTCTGCGGATTGTCCGGCCCCATGACGATGCGGTACTCACGGACGTTCTTCGCTTGGATCAACTCAGCATTGCGGTAACGGCCGAGCAGACGCTGACCGATCGCATAAGAGACCTCCGAGAAAAGTGCATCGTGCCCTTTCTGCAGCAGCCGACGCGCTTCCATCGTCTCCCGGTCGATCTCAAGAGACTCCGCGTAGCGGCCGAGCAGCCGCAGCGAGACAGCCATGTTGTTGCGCGCGTTGAGGGTGTAAGAGTCCTGTTCGCCGAGGAGGTCGCGGTAGGTCGTGAAGATCCGCTCGGTCAGCTTCAGTGCCTCGACGTAGCGGGCGAGGCCCCACAGGTCCGAGGCGAGACCGGTGGCCGCGCTCAGATAGTCCAGATCCTGCTCCCCGCGCTGTTCGCGCAGGTGGTCGACGGCCGCGCGCTCGATGGCCTCCGTGCGCTCGTAGTCGCCGACCGCGCGCAGCAGGTTGGCGTAGTGGCGGGTGAGCTCCCAGAACCTGGGGTGGTTCTCGCCGAGCAGGG
>NZ_FMDK01000060.1 GCF_900091995.1 Streptomyces sp. MnatMP-M17 | reverse complement strand
CCCCCAGCCGGTCGCCCCTCCGGGGTCGTGGCGGCCCGACGCGGCCGATCCGACCGCGCGCCTGGAGCGTGTCGGGCGTTCATGTGGAGCTTGGTGAGGATTCGCCCCCCGGGGCTACTTGTGCTGGCTGCGGCTGCGGCTGCGGCTGTGCAGTGGCAGCGCGGCGAGCGCGAGCAGGATGGCGAGTCCGAGCAGCGTGATCGCCTCGGGTACGGGCTGCTTGGCGCGCCAGAGCTGGACCGGCAGTCCGATCCAGGGCACGTGCAATCGGGCTACGCCTTTGAGTGCCGCGGGCCGTACCGGTGCGGAGTCCGGTGTGGAGTTGGCGTCACCTTTGGTGATCAGGTCGTTGTTGGGAAGTACCTGGTGGACCCGATGGGTGAGCAGACGGCCGGGCCGGGTGGGGTCCTCGACCAGCACGATCTGGCCCACCGCCGGTGTGCGGTCGCGCGCTGGTGGCTGGTAGAGAACGACGTCGCCCGGCGCGATGGCGGGACGCATGGAGCCGGACTGCACCACGCCCGCCGTCCAGCCCAGCGCCACCACGGGCACATGCGTCCACACCAGCAGCCCGGCCATCGCGCCGAGCACGGTACGTGAGATGACCGAGCTGACCACGCGGACCGGGTGCGGGGCGCCCTTGGCCGTGGGCCGGTGGAGCGCGCCGACGGCCAGGTCACCCGGGAGAGTCACTCGTGTTCCCGCGCTTCCCAGATGAAGGACGCCTCGTTGGTGTCCGTGCTCTGCGCGCTGTCAGGTGCGCTCGGGCTGAACTGCCACGCGACGCGGAAGCTCAGCGAGTTGGGCGGTTTACCGGGCAGGGTCCAGGGGCCCAGGCCGGTGCGGAAGTCGGTGTTCAGGGCGACGAGCTGGTCCAGGGTGCCGTCGAACGCGGACCTGTGCGGAGTGAAGCCATTGCAGTTTCCGGAGGTGCCGCCGCTGCCCACCTCGATCTTGAGGTTGATGAAGGATTGAAAGTCGCTGGGCCAGTTGGGCGAGTTGCTGTACAGCTTGAGCACGGTGGGAAAGTCGGCGTTCGACACGATCTTGATGCAGTTGGAGCCCGTGTCGCCGGGGTGCATGTCGTCGACGCGGAACATGGGCACCTTGCTGTCGTTGGCCAGCCCCAGCGCGCTGGAGGTCCACTTGTTGCCGCTGTTGCTGGTGGTCCCACTCCAGTCGGCGTTGGTGGCACCCCAGACCAGAGCACCGCTGAGCAGTAACCCGAGCGGAACGGGCGCCACCTGTGCCAGCACGCTCAGCCAGGGACGCGCCATTGCCCACTCCGTTCAATTTCGTCGCTTTTGCAACATATTGTCTCCTCAGTCTCTCCTGTGGCGGTGCCGCCGCTCCGTGTCGCAATCCGGGTCTGATGGAGGCTCGATACCCTGAGGTGCGAAACCCGCCGCACATCCGCTCCGAGCGCGGGTCGCACTGTCATGACATCGCGGCTGATGACCGCCGGCGACCGCTGTCGGCCGAACGGCGCAACGCAGTCCACGTCGGCCGGCCGGCACCGCTCGAAATGGCCGACGCCGCTGACCGCTGATCGCCGACCACTCCCCGCTCGCCTGCGGCGTTCCACGCGTGACTGGCCATAGATCCCTGACACGCCACCCGAGGGGTGAATCCGAAACCGGAATTACGTTCGATGCGTGGACCGGGATTACGTTGCCGGATTCGACCTCGGTTGGGCCCCGGAGTGGGTCTGTGGGCCCTATGGGTTGGGCCTCGCCCGTACCTAGGCTGACGCGACGCAGGTGCCGCGGCTGGACGCCGTCGGCGGGACGTCTGGAGCTGTGTGGTGGAAGGGTTTCCCATGTCCGACCCAGAGGTCTTGACGTTCCAGGCTGTCGCGCCGCTGCCCGACGGTCGCCGGGAGTTGCCCCGGTCCTTGATTCTGACGCGGGCCCTGCTGTATCTGATGTTCGCCCTTACGCTGCTGGGCGGCATCGGCATGCTGACCTCATTGCTGGACCTGGGCGAGCATGTCACGCCGACACTTCTCCTGCTGGCGCTGTACGCGGTGGCGCCGGGCATCGCGGGTGTGGTTCTGGCGCAGCGTCTGTGGACCGGCGGGAAAGTGGTCTGGTTCGGGCTGGTCGGTCTCCAGGTGTGGCTGTTGGCCGGGAGCGTCATCAATCTGTACGGAGGTTCGGAGCGTGGGCTCAGCCAGATGGTGCTGCCCGGCGCTCTGCTGGTGCTGATCGGCGGCAGCCGCGCCTGGTTCGAACTCCCCGCGGAACTGCGGGCCGTGAAGCCGCGCCTTACGCGCGAGCGGTTCGGCCGACGTGCGATTCCCTCGCTTCAGCACTTGATCAAGTGGCGCCGGAACCGTGGTCAGACGACGGTCGAGTACGTCGGTCTGATCGGCTTGGTCGCCCTCATCATCGGCGCACTCCTTCTCGGTGGCGTGGGACCCCAGATCGCCGGCGGCCTTGAGGCCGCGGTCTGCCGGATCCTCGGCGGTTCCTGCGAGACGCAGGTGGTGGGGGACGGCGGCGGCGGTGGCGGCGACACGGCCGGTGGTGGTACGGGCGGTTCCGGCGGTGGTGACAACGGTGGCGGCGACAACGGCGGTGGCGACAACGGCGGTGCTACGACGGGCGGTTCGGGCGGCGACAACGGCGGTGGCGCCGATGGCGGCGGCGCTGACGGGGGCAGCACCACGGGTGGTGGCGACGACGGTGGCAGCACCGGTGGTGGCACCGACGGCGGTGGCGATTCGGGCGGTACGTCGGGCAACGGCGGCTCGGACGGCGGTGGTTCAGACGGTGGGGGCTCCAACGGCGGAACCAATGGAGGTGGTTCCGACGGCGGCGGGTCCAACGGTGGTACGGGCGGAAGCGGCGGCGACAACGGTGGCGGCGACAACGGCGGTGGCACCGATGGTGGTGGCGGCGACTCGGGCGGCGGTTCTGACGGAGGTGGCTCCGATGGTGGCGGCTCCAACGGCGGCTCCAGCAACGGTGGTTCCAACGGCGGGTCCGACGACGACGATGACGACGACGGCGTCGTAGGCGGAGCCGTCATTGGCGGTGGCTCAAGCGGTGGTGGCTCAAGCGGCGGTGGTTCGAACGGCGGCGGGTCCAACGGAGGCAGTTCGAACGGCGGTGGGTCCAGCGGCGGCAGTTCGAACGGCGGCTCCAGCAATGGCGGCGGTTCGAACGGCGGTGGGTCCAGCGGCGGCAGCAACTCCAGCGGTGGCTCAAGCGGCGGTGGGACCAACGGAGGGGGTTCCAGCGGCGGTGGGTCCAACGGCGGTAGCAGCAGTGGCGGCGGCTCGAACGGCGGCAGCTCCAGCGGCGGTGGTTCCAGCAGCGGCGGCTCGAATGGCGGCAGCTCCAACGGTGGCGGCAGCTCCGGTGGTGGGTCCAGCGGCAGCGGCGGTTCCAGCGGTGGCGGCAGCTCCAGTGGCGGATCCAGCAGCGGTGGTTCGGACAGCGGTGGGTCGAGTGGCGGTACCGAGACCGTGACCGAGTGCAACCCGGTCATGGCCCCTTGGGGCTACACCCAGGTCTGCACGGAGAAGCCCACGACCGGTGGCAG
>NZ_FMDK01000290.1 GCF_900091995.1 Streptomyces sp. MnatMP-M17 | reverse complement strand
GCGCCGTGGTGCCGCGGCCCGTCCTCGTGAGCTGGACGCCAAGATCGAGCAGCGCAACCGCGACCGGTACGCGGAGCGGCCCTCGGTCAAGACGCCCAGGACGTCTCCCGGCGCCGAGCAGGAGGGCGAGCGCCTCCAGAAGGTCCTGGCCCGCGCGGGCATGGGCTCGCGCCGCGCCTGCGAGGAGCTGATCGAGCAGGCGCGTGTCGAGGTCAACGGCGAGGTCGTCGTGGAGCAGGGCATGCGCGTCGATCCGGAGAAGGACGAGATCAAGGTCGACGGGCTGACCGTCGCGACCCAGTCGTACCTCTTCTTCGCGCTGAACAAGCCGGCCGGTGTCGTCTCCACGATGGAGGATCCGGACGGGCGCCAGTCCCTCGGCGACTATGTCACCAACCGTGAGACCAGGCTCTTCCATGTCGGCCGGCTCGACACGGAGACCGAGGGCATCATCCTGCTCACCAACCACGGTGAGCTGGCGCACCGGCTGACGCATCCCAAGTACGGCGTCAAGAAGATCTATCTGGCCGCGATCCAGGGCCCGCTGCCGCGCGATCTGGGCAAGCGGCTCAAGGACGGCATCCAGTTGGAGGACGGCTACGCCAAGGCCGACCACTTCCGTGTCGTAGAGAACACCGGCAAGAACTATCTGGTGGAGGTCACTCTCCACGAGGGCCGCAAGCACATCGTCCGGCGGATGCTCGCCGAGGCCGGGTTCCCGGTGGAGCGGCTCGTACGGACGTCCTTCGGGCCGATCCCGCTGGGCGACCAGAAGTCCGGCTGGCTGCGCCGGCTCACCAACACCGAGGTCGGCATGCTGATGAAGGAAGTCGGCCTGTAGCCGGAGCGGCCGGCGGACGAAGCCGTCGGTCGGAAGACCCCGGCCGGCCGGATGAACCCGGTCGATCCGAAGAAAAGCCCGTGGCCGCCAGGCCGCGGGCTTTTTCCCTTGTCGGGCACGCCTGTTCGCCTTTATAGTCAGTATGACCATTAAGGAGGCGGGTGTGAGTCTCGCGGACATCCTCGATCCCTTGCAGCGTCCGCTGCTGACCGTCCTGGACACGCCGGTGAGCTGGACCGAGGTCCTCGGCTTCGGCAGCGGCGCGCTCTGTGTGTGGCTCGTGGCCCGCCAGCACCTCGCCAACTGGCCCATAGGAATCGCCAACAACGTCTTCTTCATCCTGCTGTTCACCCAGGCGGGCCTGTACGCCGACGCGGGGCTACAGGTCGTCTTCATCACCCTCGCCGCGTACGGCTGGTGGACCTGGACCCACGGGGGTGGACCAGGCTCGTCCCTGCCGGTGCGGCGCACGACCCGTACCGAATGGAGCCGGCTTCTCACGGCGGGGGTGGTGGGGACACTCGGACTGACGCTGCTCCTCGGCCGGGCCACGGACTCCACCGTGCCCTTCTGGGACGCCCTGACCACGGCGCTCTCCCTGATGGCGACGTACGGGCAGTGCCGCAAGCGGCTGGAGTCGTGGTGGCTGTGGATCGCGGCGGACCTCGTCTACATCCCGCTCTACGCGCACAAGGACCTCTATCTGACCTCGCTGCTCTATCTCGGCTTCCTCGCTCTGTGCGTGGCCGGGCTGCGCAACTGGTCCAGGGACCTTGCCGGTGAGCCGTCGCGACGGGTGGAGGCGACCGCCATATGAGCGCGCCCGCGGCCGGCTGCGGAGGAAGCGCCTTCGAACACGGCCTGGTGCTCGGCAAGTTCTATCCGCCGCACGCCGGCCACCACCATCTCGTACGGACCGCGCGGGACCGCTGTGCGCGGCTGACCGTGCTGGTCTGCGCCTCCTCGGTGGAGTCCGTACCGCTGGCCGACCGTGTCCGCTGGATGCGTGAGGTCCATCCGGAAGCGGATGTACGGGTGGTGGGCGCGGTCGACGACATCCCGGTGGACCTGCACGACTCCGGCGTCTGGGACGCGCACATGGCCGTCTTCCGTGCGGCTGTGCCCGAGCGGGTGGACGCGGTCTTCACCTCGGAACCGTACGGTCCGGAGCTGGCGCGGCGGTTCGGCGCCGAGTCCGTCCTGGTCGACCTGGACCGTACGGTCTTCCCGGTCTCCGGCACCGCCGTACGCGAGGATCCGGTCGGCTGCTGGGACTTCCTCGCGCCGCCCGTACGCGCGGCCCTCACCCGGCGCGTCGTGGTGCTCGGCGCCGAGTCCACCGGCACCACCACGCTGGCACTGGCACTGGCCGAGCACTACCGGCGGCGCGGCGGAGTGTGGGCGCGGACCGGGTATGTACCGGAGTACGGGCGGGAGTTCAGCGAAGACAAGCTGGCCGCGCTGCGCGCCCGGTGGCCTTCGGCGCGCTGGGAGGACGTCGAGTTCACCACGGACGAGTTCCCGCTGATCGCCGAGCGGCAGAACGCGCTGGAGGAGGCGGCGGCGCGGGCCGGATCTCCCGTGCTCTTCTGCGACACGGACTCCTTCGCCACCACCGTCTGGCACGAACGGTATGTGGGCGGACGCGGTGCCCAGGCCGCAGAGATCGCAGCGATCGCTGAGCTGAACGACCATCACCTCTGGCTGCTCACCGACCACGAGGGCGTCGCCTTCGAGGACGACGGACTGCGCGACGGCGAGGAGCTGCGGCCCTGGATGACGGGCCGGTTCGGCGCGGAACTCGCCCGTACCGGACGGCAGTTCATCCGGGTGAGCGGATCGCGCGAGGAGCGGCTCGCCGTCGCGGTGGCCGCCGTCGACGCGCT
>NZ_FMDK01000391.1 GCF_900091995.1 Streptomyces sp. MnatMP-M17 | reverse complement strand
GGCGGCCCGTACGGACATCGCTGTCCGTACGGGCCGCCGCTCACGCGCTCGGGTCCGTACGCGGGCCCGGTCTCAGCTCTCGGCTCAGTGGTTGCGCGGGAATCCCAGGTCCACGCCCGCCGGGGCCTCCGCCGGGTCGGGCCATCGGGTGGTGACCACCTTGCCGCGCGTGTAGAAGTGCACGCCGTCGTTGCCGTAGATGTGATGGTCGCCGAAGAGCGAGTCCTTCCAGCCGCCGAAGGAGTGGTAGCCGACGGGCACCGGGATCGGCACATTCACTCCGACCATGCCGGCCTCGATCTCCAGCTGGAAGCGGCGGGCCGCGCCTCCGTCACGGGTGAAGATCGCCGTACCGTTGCCGAACGGCGAGGCATTGATCAGCTTCACGCCCTCCTCGTACGTCTCCGTGCGCAGCACGCAGAGCACCGGGCCGAAGATCTCGTCGCGGTAGGCGTCGGAGTCGGTGGAGACCCGGTCGAGCAGGGACAGTCCGATCCAGTGGCCGTCCTCGAAGCCGTCGACCGTGTAACCCGTGCCGTCCAGGACGACATCAGCGCCCTGGGCCGCCGCTCCCGTGACATACGAGGCGACCTTGTCTCGGTGCGCCTTGGTGATCAGCGGGCCCATCTCGGACATCGGGTCATTGCCGGGCCCGATCTTGATCTTCTCGGCGCGCTCACGGATCTTGGCGACCAGGTCATCACCGATCGCGCCCACCGCGACGACCGCAGAGATCGCCATACAGCGCTCACCGGCCGAGCCGTACGCCGCGGAGACGGCCGCGTCCGCGGCGGCGTCCAGATCGGCGTCGGGCAGGACGAGCATATGGTTCTTGGCGCCGCCGAGCGCCTGCACGCGCTTGCCGTTGGCGGAGGCCGTCGTATGGATATAGCGGGCGATCGGCGTGGAGCCGACGAAGGAGACCGCCGCCACATCCGGGTGTGCGAGCAGGGAGTCCACCGCAATCTTGTCGCCGTGCACGACATTCAGCACGCCGTCGGGCAGCCCTGCCTCCGCGGCCAGCTCGGCCAGCAGATTCGCGGCCGACGGGTCCTTCTCACTGGGCTTCAGTACGAAGGTATTCCCGCACGCGATCGCCAGCGGGAACATCCACATCGGCACCATCGCGGGGAAGTTGAAGGGCGTGATGCCCGTGACCACACCCACCGGCTGGCGGATCGCCGCCACATCGACCCGGTTGGAGACCTGCGTGGACAGCTCTCCCTTGAGCTGGGTGGTGATCCCGCAGGCCAGCTCGACAATCTCCAGACCACGCGCGACCTCGCCGAGCGCGTCCGAGTGGACCTTGCCGTGCTCGGCGGTGATCAGCGCGGCGATGTCGTCACGGTGTGCGTCGAGCAGCGCGCGGTAGCGGAAGAGGATGCCGGTGCGCTGGGCCAGGGAGGAGGTGCCCCAGGTGGCGTACGCGGCCTTCGCGGCGGCGACGGCGCTGTCCACCTCCTCGGCGGAGGCCAGTGCGACCTGCGTGGTGACGGCGCCGGTCGCCGGGTCGGTCACCGGGCCCCAGTTGCCCGACGCGCCCTCGACGGTCTTGCCACCGATCCAGTGGTTGACGGTCTTCATTGCGTGCTCCTTCACAGATGACGGCGGCGGGCGGCAACGTGCCGGTCGTACTCCTCGCGGGCCTTGACCGCGGGCGTACGGGTCGCTGTCTCGGCCACGGGAACATCCCACCACGCCTGGGCCGGGGGCACGCCGGACATAGTGTCTGCCGTTTCGGTCTCCACGTAGACACATGTGGGGACGTCGGCCGCGCGCGTCTCGGTCAGGGCTTCGCGCAGGTCACGGATGGTCTTGGCGCGGATCACCCGCATTCCGAGCGAGGCCGCGTTGGCCGCGAGATCGACGGGCAGCGGAGCACCGGTGTACGTACCGTCGGGCGCCCGGAAGCGGTAGGCCGTACCGAATCCCTCGGCGCCGACCGACGCAGAGAGCCCTCCGATGGAGGCATACCCGTGGTTCTGGAGGATCACCACCTTGAGAGGCAGCCGTTCCTGGACGCCGGTGACGATTTCGGTGGGGTTCATCAGATACGTACCGTCCCCGACCAGGGCCCAGACGGGCCTGCCCGGGTCCGCGAGCAGCACACCGAGGGCGGCCGGGATCTCGTAGCCCATACAGGAGTAGCCATATTCGACGTGGTACTGGTCGTGCGAGCGGGCCCGCCAGAGCTTGTGGAGATCGCCGGGCAGCGAGCCCGCCGCGTTGATGAGGATGTCCTCGCCGGTGACGAGCGCATCGAGCACGCCCAAGACCTGGGCCTGGGTGGGCCGGGCCAGCTCCTCGTCGGCGGCGAACGCGGCGTCGACGCGATACTCCCAGCGCTCCTTGTCCTCGCCGTACTCGGCCGCGTACGAGGGCGCGACCCGGTGGCCGCCGGCCTCGGCGAGTGCGGCGGTCAGTCCTTCCAGGGCGGTAAGGGCGTCCGCCACCAGCGGGTGGGCCGCGAGCTTATGGGCGTCAAAGCCGGTGACATTCACATTGAGGAAGCGGACGGCCGGGTTCGAGAAGAGCGTGGCGGACGCGGTGGAGAAGTCCGACCAGCGGGTGCCGACACCGATGACCAGATCCGCGGTCCTGGCCAGTTCATCGGCGGTGGCGGTGCCGGTGTGGCCGATCCCGCCGACATCGCAGGGATGGTCATGGGGCAGCGAGCCCTTGCCCGCCTGGGTGGAGGCGACCGGGATGCCGGTGGCGTCGGCGAACGCGGCGAGCGCCTCCTCCGCCGCGCTGTAGTGGACTCCGCCGCCCGCGACCAGCAGAGGACGGGCGGCTGCCCGTACCAGCCGCACCGCATCGGCGAGTTCATCCGGGTCGGGCGCCTGACGGCGGACCCGCCAGACACGCTCGGCGAAGAACTCCTCCGGCCAGTCGAACGCCTCCGCCTGCACATCCTGCGGCAGCGCGAGAGTGACGGCCCCGGTCTGCGCGGGATCGCTGAGCACACGCATCGCGGCGAGCGCGGCCGGGATCAGCGCCTCGGGACGGGTGACACGGTCGAAGTACGCCGAGACCGGGCGCAGGGCGTCATTGACCGAGACATCGCCCGCTGAGGGGACTTCGAGCTGCTGGAGAACGGGATCGGCGGGACGGGTGGCGAAGGTGTCACCGGGGAGCAGCAGCACCGGAAGGCGGTTGATGGTGGCGAGTGCCGCACCGGTGACGAGATTGGTGGCGCCGGGGCCGATGGAGGTGGTCACGGCATGGGCGGAGAGGCGGTTGCTCTGACGGGCGTAGCCGACGGCGGCGTGGACCATGGCCTGTTCGTTCCGTCCCTGCAAGTACCTCATCTCGTCCGTGGACTCGACAAGGGCCTGGCCGATACCCGCCACATTGCCATGCCCGAAGATGCCCCAGACGGCGTTCACCAGCCGCTTTCTACGGCCGTCCCGTTCGGTGTACTGCCGGGACAGGAAGGTGATCAGCGCCTGGGCGACGGTGAGACGGCGTGTGCTCATCGGGGGCCCTCCTCGGCTCCGTGAAGCGGCGGTTCGACGTCTTGGCGCGGCGGTTCGGCTCCGTACAGCGGCAGTCGCGGGTCCACGGCCTGCTCCGGCCACGTGTTTCTGATCCAGCCGTGGTCGGGGTGGTCCCGGATCAGCCACTCCCTGGACTCGCCCGGCCCCGCCATCACATTGAGGTAGTACATGTCGCGTCCCGGCGCGGCGATGGACGGCCCGTGCCAGCCGTCCGGGATGAGGACGGTGTCACCCGTCCGGACCTCGGCGAGAACATCCGTACCACCTGGGCGCGAGGGCGAGACCCGGTGGTAGCCGAGGCCGCCGCCGCCGATCTCGAAATAGTAGATCTCCTCCAGCTCGGACTCGATGCCCGGGAGGTGCTCGTCGTGTTTGTGCGGTGGGTACGACGACCAGTTGCCGCCGGGAGTGAGAACCTCGACGGCGATCAGACGGTCGCAGTCGAAGACATCGGCGGCGGCGAAGTTGTTGACCTGGCGCGAGCAGCCGCCCGTGCCGCGCAGCTCGACCGGAACCTCCGGCGCGGGACCGTAGCGAGCGGGGAGTCGTCGCTCGCACCTCGCTCCTGCCAGGGCGAAGCGGCCTCCCGCACCGGAGGCGATCTGTGCGTGGGCATCGCGCGGAACGTACGCGAAGTCCGTGACTCCGCTGAACACGCTTTCCCTGCCCAGCAGTTCAAAGAACTCGCCCTGCGTGTGCACCGTACAACCGCCGGTAAGCGGAAGCACGATCCACTCGCTGTCCCCGGTGGCCAGGGAGTGGGTACCACCGGGCGGGAGTTCCAGGACGCGGAGACTGCTGTGGGACCAGCCGGCCCGCTCGGGATCGATGTCGAGGGTGTACGGGCCCGTCGCGGCGCTGCCCGCGGGCACATACCGCTCCGGCTCTTGGTGGTCGGTCGTCATGATGTCTCCGTACCCCCTAGAGCAGCCCCACGGCGGTGTCGACGGCTCCCGCTACATCACCGTCGACCGGATAGAGCAGCGAGCGGCCCACGACAAGGCCCTGGACCGTGGGCAGCCGCAGCGCCCTGCGCCACTTCTCGTACGCGCCCTCCTGGTCGCCTCCGATGTCGCCGCCCAGCAGGACGGCGGGGAGTGTCGAGGTCTCCATCACCCGGGCCATATCGTCGGGGTTCTGGGTAACGGGAACCTTCAACCAGGTGTACGCGGAGGTACCTGCCAGCCCCGATGCGATGGCGATCGAGCGTGTCACGGCCTCCGCGCCCAGATCTGTACGGAGCCGTCCCCCGACGCGCCGGCAGATGAACGGCTCCACGAAGACCGGCAGCCGGCGCTCGGCCATGGCGTCTATGGCGCGGGCGGCGGAGTACATGGTGTCCAGGGAGCCCGGGTCCTCGTAGTCGATACGGAGCAGCAGCTTGCCCGCGTCGAAGCCGAGCCTGGCGAGATCCTCGGGACGGTGTCCGGTGAAGCGGTCGTCGAGTTCGAAGGCGGCGCCCGCGAGACCGCCGCGGTTCATCGAGCCGACGACCACCCGGTCCTCCAGGGCGCCGAGCAGAAGCAGGTCATCAAGGATGTCGGCGCTGGCGAGCACACCGTCGACGCCCGGGCGCGACAAGGCCAGACAGAGCCGTTCCAGCAGATCGAGCCGGCCGGCCATGGCGAGACGGCGGTCCCCGACGGCGAGTGCGCCACGGGCCGGGTGGTCCGCGGCGATGATCATCAGCCGGCCGG
>NZ_FMDK01000377.1 GCF_900091995.1 Streptomyces sp. MnatMP-M17 | reverse complement strand
GGTCAACGAGGTGACGGGCGAGTCGGCGGACGAGACCTACCGGCGGTTGTCGGGCGAGATGATCGAGGCGGAGCGCGCGGTCTTCGTGGAGCTGCGGGACCGGCGGCGGATCGACGACGAGATGATGCGGACGCTGCTGCGCAGACTGGACCTGGAGGAGGCGGCGGCGTACCGGGAGGACGGCGGGCCGTGAGCGGGCGCGGGCCGGTGGCGGGTCGGTGACGGGCCGGAACTCCGGTGCGGCCGGGACGGTTTGGCGCCTTCCGGAACGGCCCGTGCCGGCCTGTCGGGCCGGTGGACCGCCTGCCGGATCCGCTGGCGCACTACGGGCGCGTCAAGCACGGCCTGTCGGACGTTCTGCATGCCCTCACCGACGAGGCCCTGGCCGGTGAGACCTACGAACTGGTCACCGGGGCCCTCACGCTGCTGCTGCGCGCCTGCGAGGACGCCGGCGCCATCAGGCCGGGCACCGATCCGGACGATGTGCTGCTGGCGCTGGGCTTCCTCTGGCGGATCAGCCCTGGCGAGGAGGGCGAGGCGCGCGCCGCGCGGCTGCTCGATCTGATCATCGACGGCCTGCGCTTCGGTGCTCCGGCTTCCGCTTCCGCTTCCGCTTCCGCGTTCGCTTCCGCGCGCTAGCGTTCCGGCGGCTCGGCCGGCTCCGGGCCGCCGGTGATGACGGCGGCCACCGTCGTACCGGGCGCGAAGAGGCCCTCCTCCACCAGGACCGTAAGTCCATACAGCATTTTGGCGACATAGAGACGTTCCACCGCGAGCCCGTGCCGCTCCTCGAAGTCCTCGGCGAACGCGTCGAGCTCCCGCGGGACACGGGCGAAGCCGCCGAAATGGAAGCGGTCGTGCAGACTCCACTCGCCGGCAGGGCCGCCGAACGCGGCGCGCTGGAGGGCCCGTATCTCCCGGTCCAGAAAGCCGCCTCTGAGGACCGGAAAGCCCAGCGCCCGCTGCCCGGCACCGAGCCCGGCCGCGAGACCGGCCAGCGTTCCGCCCGTACCGCAGGCGACGGCGACGGTCTCGGCCGTACCGCGCAGCTCCCGGCCGAGTTCCGCACATCCGCGTACGGCGAGCTCGTTGCTGCCGCCCTCGGGCACGACGTACACCGCGCCGGGATCGAGGCCCTCGCGCGCGAGGAGGGCGCCGACGACCGGAGGCTCGGCCTTGCGGCGGTAGGCCGCGCGGTCCAGAAAGCACAGCCGCATCCCGTCGGCCGCGCACCGGGCGAGCGACGGATTCAGCGGCCGGCCGGCCAGCTCCTCGCCGCGTACGATCCCCACGGTGCCGAAGCCCAGCAGCCGCCCGGCCGCCGCCGTCGCGCGCAGATGGTTGGAGTACGCGCCGCCGAAGGTGACGAGAGTCCGCCGGCCGGCCGCGGCTGCGGCCCGCAGATTCGGCATCAGCTTGCGCCACTTGTTGCCGATCAGCTCGGGATGGATCAGATCGTCGCGCTTGAGGAGCAGCCGTACGCCGTGCCGGGCGAAGCGCTCGTCCTCGGCCGGCCGCAGCGGCGACGGCAGCCGTGGCCGCAGGGCTCCGGGATCGAGCGCTTCGTGGAAGGTCACCTCGCCATTGTCGGGCCCGCCGTCGGATGAGGCCGTATGTGAGGTGCGGGCCGTATGCGAGACGCGGCGCACACGTGAGACGTCGGCCTCACTTGAGGCGGTCCTGGACGCGGGCGCGCAGGGACGCCATCGTGAAGCCCCGGGGATCGACCTTCCCGGGCTGCCACTCCAGATGCCCGATCACCGACGCGGCGGTCCAGCCGTGGTGCCGGCAGACAGCCGCCGCGGCCCTCTCGACGGCCTCCAACTGCGCGTCGGGCCACGGATCCTCGCCGTCACCGAGGTTCTCGCACTCGAAGCCGTAGAAGTAGCGGTTGCCGTCCGTGTTGGCCTCGTTGTCGGGCGGCAGCCGCTTCTCCGCGATCACGGCCCGCAGCACCTCGACATCGCCGAGCCCGGCGTGATTGACGCGGCCGTAGCCGACGAGATGGACCGAGCCGTCCTTCGCGATCACACCGTGGCAGAGCGGTCCCGGCAGGGCGGAGTGGCCGTTCTTGCACAGCCGTACGGTGGCGTCGGTGCCGCGCGTGACGGTGTGATGGATCATCACACCGTGGACCGGGCCCCAAGGGCCCTTGTGGTCCCGGTTGTGGGTACGCCAGTCGCCGACTTCGACGACCGTGAGGCCCTCGCTCGTGAGCGCGTCGAGAAAACGTCCCGCGGACATGGGTCGGGCCATGGCCGACTCCCTTCGGGTGGGCGAGCTTCCGGCCGGCGGGCGGAATGTCTCGTACCGCGGCTTGCTACCCGGAGGCGCACGGTGTCACGAGCCGTTCGGACGGTGTACGAGCCGATCCGGACATGGCGCGGCCGACGGCCTGCGGGCTGGGCCGACGGCCTGCGGGCTGGGCCGACAGGATGAAATTCGGTGTGTTCTGCCCCGTACAGCGTGATCCAGTCCCACTCGTTTGTGTAATGGCGCACGCACTCCCTGTGCTGGAAGCTTTCTGCTTGCAGGTCAGCACATGATCGAGAGGGAGACTTCATGTCGGTTGGTGACGAGGTCCGCGCAGTGCAGTCGCCGCCCCAGCAGAGTCTGGGAACGGCCGCCGCCCGGAACCTGGCGACCACCACCAAATCGGTACCGCAGATGCAGGAGATCACCTCGCGGTGGCTGCTGCGGATGCTGCCGTGGGTCCAGGTGCAGGGCGGCACCTATCGGGTCAACCGCCGACTCAGTTATGCCGTCGGTGACGGACGAGTGACCTTCGTGCAGACCGGAGACCGGGTGACGGTCATTCCCGCCGAGCTGGGGGAGTTGCCGGCGCTGCGCGAGTACGGCGACGAAGAGGTGCTCACGGAGCTGGCACGCCGGTGCGAGCAGCGGGAGTTCGCGGCGGGCGAGGTCCTGGCCGCCGCCGGCGACCCGGCGGACCGGGTCTATCTCCTGGCGCACGGCCGGGTCGAGAAGGTGGGCACGGGCCCGTACGGGGGCGAGGCGGTCCTCGAAGTGCTCGCCGACGGCGCGTACTTGGGCGACCAGGCCCTGGTGGACGGGGAGGCCACCTGGGGATACACGGCGCGCGCGGCGACCGCGTGCACCGTACTGGTGCTGAGCAGGAGCGATGTACTGAACCTCGCGGAGCGCGCGGAGTCCCTGAGCGGCCATCTGGCGTCGCTGGCCTTCGTACCGCACCAGCGGACGAACAAGTACGGCGAGGCCGAGATCGATCTGTCCGCCGGTCATGTCGGGGAGGCGGTCGTACCGCATACGTTCGTCGACTACGACGCGTCGCCGCGCGAGTACGAACTGAGCGTCGCGCAGACGGTGCTGAAGGTCCACAGCCGGGTCGCCGATCTCTACAACCAGCCGATGAACCAGACCGAGCAGCAGTTGCGGCTCACGGTCGAGGCGCTGCGCGAGCGCCAGGAGCACGAGCTGATCAACAACCGCGAGTTCGGTCTGCTGAACAACTGCGACTACGGACAGCGGCTCCAGCCGCACGACGGCGGTCCGAGCCCGGACGACATGGACGAGCTGCTCTCGCGCCGCCGGGGCTCCAAGCTCTTCCTGGCGCATCCGCGCGCCATCGCCGCCTTCGGGCGCGAGTGCAACAAGCGCGGGATCTATCCGGACAGTGTGGAGGTCGCGGGCCACCATGTGCCCGCGTGGCGCGGTGTGCCGATCTTCCCGTCGAACAAGATCCCGATCTCCGACGCCCGGACGACCTCGATCATCTGTATGCGTACAGGCGAGGCCGAGCAGGGAGTCGTCGGGCTCCAGCAGAGCGGTATCCCGGACGAGATCGAGCCCAGTCTGTCGGTCCGCTTCATGGGCATCGATGAGCAGGCGATCATCTCGTACCTGGTCACGGCGTACTACTCGGCTGCGATTCTGGTGCCGGACGCCCTGGGCGTGCTGGAGAACGTGGAAGTGGGCCGCTGGGGGTGAGGTGCCGGAAGTGAGGTGCCGGCGGTGAGGTGACGGCTCCGGGGTCTCGGGTGGGCCGGCGGCGGTACGGACCGTACGGGAGCGTACGGAGCCGTACGGCCGGCCCACCCGGGCCCGGTGCCGGTGCCACATCGCCCCGGTCCCGTAATGCGTCGGACCGGCAGACCGGCGATGCCTCAGGCCCGCATTGCCTCACTTCTGCCCATGCCCCGGTCCCACAGATGCCGCAGAGGAAGTGACCATGACCACCACGGATGCCGCCGTCGAGAGCGGTGCGGACGCCGCGGCCGAGGGCCAGGAGGCCGTCGCCCTCCTGGAGCGCACCCGCACCGCTGTCCACCCCGAACTGCGTTCCACCGTCGAGTCGTTGCCCGTCTCCCTGCGCCGGATCGCGATGTACCACTTCGGCTGGGAGCACGCCGACGGCACACCGGCCTCCGGGCGGGCCGGCAAGTCGATCAGGCCTGCGCTCGTCCTGGCCGCCGCCCGGTCGCTGGGCGGCGATCCGGAGCAGGCCGTACGGGCGGCCGTCGCCGTGGAGCTGGCCCATAATTTCACCCTGCTCCACGACGATGTGATCGACGAGGACCCGACCAGACGGCATCGCGCCACCGCCTGGAAGGTCTTCGGCACACCGGACGCCATCGTCGCGGGCGACGCCATGATGGCTCTCGCCCTGCGGCTGGTCGCCGAGGACCCGCATCCGGCGTCGGGCGCCGCTGCGGCCCGGCTCGCGGCCTGTGTCATCGAGCTGTGCGCGGGCCAGCAGGCGGACTGCGCCTTCGAGCAGCGCGATCCGCACGATGTCTCGCTGGACGAGTGTGTCGCCATGGCGACCGCCAAGACGGGCGCCCTGCTGGGCACTTCGTGTGCCCTGGGCGCGCTGTACGCGGGCGCGGGGGAGGAGCAGGTCGCCGCGCTCGACGCCTTCGGCCGGGAGGCGGGCCTGGCCTTCCAGCTCATCGACGATCTGATCGGGATCTGGGGCGATCCGGACCGTACGGGCAAACCGGCCGGCGCCGATCTGGTGGCCCACAAGAAGTCCCTGCCGGTGGTCGCGGCCCTGTCCTCGGGCACTCCGGCGGCCGAGGAGCTGGCCGAGCTGTACCGGGCGCCGATGGACGCCGACGCCGTCCGGCGCGCGACGTCCGCCGTCGAGCGGGCGGGCGGGCGCGACTGGGCGCAGCACCAGGCGGCGGACCGGATGTCCAGGGCGGTCCACCAGCTCTCCCAAGCGGTCCCTGATCTGACGGCGGCGGGCGATCTGCTGGCCCTGGCGGAGTTCGTCACGCGCCGTACCCGCTGAGCTTGCGCAGGGCGGCCCAACTCTAGGATCGCAGCGTCGGATTGACGGTCGGCGAGGTCCGGACAGGGCCTGGTTGGCGATCCATGAGGAGGGCCGAGGGATGGGCGCGGGGCGCGCGGGGAGAGCAGGGAGCACGGAGAGCACCGGGAGCACGCGGATCCGACGGGCGGGGCTGAGCGACCGGGCGACCTTGGTACGGCTGCTCGAAGAGGCCTTCGACGACGATCCCGTGAGCTGCTGGGTCTTTCCCGACGCGGCCCATCGGCACAAGGTGCACGGTCTCTTCCTCGGTGTGTTCGCCGATATCGCGCTCGCCCATGGGCGGGTCGACATCATGGAGGACGAGACGGCCATGGCCCTCTGGCTCCATGTGCCGGCGGGCGCGCCCGAGGGCGAGGACGACACTCCGGCCCTGATGCGGGAGACGGCCGATCCGGACAATGAACGGACCGAGCTGGTCGGCCGGTTGACGGGTGCGATCCATCCGCACGACCGGGCGCACGAGTATCTGATGATGATCGCGGTGTCGCCGGAGCACCAGGGCCGCGGTCTGGGCCGGGCGCTGATCGAGCCGGTACTGGAGCGCTGTGACCGGGACGGTGTCGCGGCCTATCTGGAGGCGAGCAGCGAGCGCAGCCGAGGGCTGTACGAGCGGCTGGGCTTCGCCTTCATGGGCACCACGGTCGATCTGCCGGACGGGCCGCATATGTGGCCGATGTGGCGTGAGCCGCGGGACGGCTGAGCGCCGGGTGCTGCGTGCCGGGGTGTGCCCGGTGGCCGGTTCTCGCCGTCGACGCCCTCACGTCGGGGAGGGCGAGGACTTTCGGGAACGGTGTACTTGTCCGGAAGTACGACAGGAAGCGGTGACCCGTGCTGCGAGGGAAGATCTGCTAGCGCTACAGTCCGCGCCATGACAGCGGAGTCGACGGATACATGGGCGGGTTGGTACCGGGACCGCCAGGGGGCGGAAGCGATCACCCTCACCGCGGGTGGGCGGCAAGTGCGCACCCGAATAAGAGGAGTTGAGTACGAAGGAGCGGATTTCGCCGCGCTGGAAGCGGTAGGGGCGGGCGAGGCTCTGTCGTCGTGCGTCATGGAGTGGGACATCCCGCTGCCCGTTGCCTCGGAAGGCACGGTCCAGCAGGCCACGCTGAGCTGTCTGCTGGCGCTCGGCGAGCGCGGCGCCGAGGCGGGCGGCCGGGGACCGGAGCTGAGTCTCACGCTCCACTTCGGCGGAGCGGCCTATGCGTCGGGCATCGCCGGCGGCGGATTCGAGGAGGCCCTGGACCGTATCCGGCGCCAGCTTCCGCCCGGCACGGAGCTGGGCGGCAAGTCGCTGGTAGGTGCGGCCTGATGGCGTGAGGCCATGACGCCCGGCACGCAGGCGAACCGGCCGGGCGAACCGGCCAGGCGAACCGGCCACGTGGCGCGGCCCGGACACCCGGTTCGCCCGCCCCGTACCCGTAACGGCCGAGTCCACGCCTCCGTCAGCCGTTCGGCGAGGTGGCCGACTCCTCGATCCAGCCGCCGTCCACCGCCGGGTTGTCGTCGTGGAGGACGAACTCCTCCTCGATGTCGACCGGCTGAAAACCGGCCGCGATGAGCCCGTCGAGCAGCGCGTCCAGCCGGGCGCGTGCCGTCGGGCGGCCCACACCGCGGGCGCGCTGGGTGACGAAGCGTTCCTGGACGCCGCCCGACAGCACACGCCGGGCGTTGCGCGAGACATGCGCGGAGTGCCCTTCGACGACCGCGGTCAGCCGCTTGGTGTCGTACGGGATCGGCAGCCGTAACTTGATGTGGTGCTCGAAGTGGCAGTGCGCCGGGAGCGTCGCGGCCTCGGTGTCGGTCTGCGGTACGCCCGCGTTCCACGGCGCCGCCTCTATCTTCGTCCGTACGACGGTGAATCCGGCCCGCGCCAGGCGCTCCGTGCACTCCTCGGCCGCGCGGCGCTGCTCGTCCAGGCTGCCCGTGCCGTGCAGGGTGAGCATCGGCCGGCAGAGCGTGCGACCGCGGTCCAGAACGATATGGGTGAGCTTGAGGCCGTGGGCCGCCGCCCATGCGCCGAGCGACGCGATCGTGTCCGGCCGGTCGGCCCGAACCGTCAGATGCGTTTCGAAATCGCCCTCGATGGCCCGGCCGAACTCGTCGTTCGGCGACGCGCCGGTGTCCGTACTGAAGTCCACCGAGAGACGTTACCAAGGGGAATGGGGGAAGGGGCGCCCCTTGGTGCGTTCGGGGCGCCCCTGTCGAGCGTGAGTGCCGGGCGTGAGGTCAGGACACCTTCGCCATGGCAGCGGCGAGGCCGTTCACCCAGAGCTGGTTCACCCGGGAGCGCTCGGCGGCGTTCGGCTGGGCGTTCTGGCAGGACGTACCGGGGCCGCCGCCCGACATCAGCTCGCTGCACGGACCGGAGTAGTGGTCCGGGAGGCCGAGCACGTGCCCGGTCTCGTGCGCGGTGACGCGGGTGGAGTTGTACTGCTGGTTCTGCCGGTAGTCCAGGAAGATATAACCCCGGCCATGACCGTCGGTGCTCGCGTACGAGCCCCGCGAGTCATTTCCCTCGTAGTACGTGAAGTCGGCATTGCTGCCGGCCTGGAGCTTCACATTGGTGACCGCGCTGTTCCAGATCGATGTGCTGCTGGCTATCTGACTGGCGAAGCTGGGCGCGTTCGACGCGTTGTAGACCACGGTGACGGCCTGTACGCCCGGATTCGCGGCGCGCTTTTCGGCCACCGACTTGAGGACGGCGTCGAAGAACGCCTTGTTGGCGGCGGCCTCCGCCTTCGAGCCCGCGTAGGCGGCGTACGAACCGGCACCCGCGGATGCGGTGGTGGCGGTGTCGGCGGCGGTGGCCGTGGGTGCGACACTGAACGCGGTCGCGAATGCCAGACCAATTCCGCAGATCGCGGAAATCGCCGTCTTGGGGTGCTTCATGTGGGGGGCTCCCTACTCGTCCGGTGAACGGAACCGGTGAACGGGTTCGGTACGGGAGAGTCTCGGTGAGCCGGGCGCCCGGCGGATGATGTCAATTCCCGATAGCACCAGCGCATCACCCTGGCCGACTTTCAGTGAATGCGCCGCCAATTACTGCGATTTGGGCACCTGGTGCGGCTCATGAGGCGGCTCTACTCTCGGGGCATGGAGCTGGAGGTGAGGCACTTGCGAGCCCTGTGCGCCATCGCCGATACCGGCAGTCTGCACAAGGCGGCACGACAACTGGGCATGAGCCAGCCGTCCTTGACGACCCAGCTACGGCGTATCGAGAACTCCCTGGGCGCCGAGCTGTTCTCGCGTGAACGCACCGGCTGCCGGCCCACTCCACTGGGCCGCTCCGTGGTGAGCCGGGCCCGGCCACTGGTCTCCGGACTGGCCGCGCTGGTCGCCGAGGCGCGGGCGGCGGCCGATCTGGCCGGCGGCCCGCGGCTG
>NZ_FMDK01000083.1 GCF_900091995.1 Streptomyces sp. MnatMP-M17 | reverse complement strand
GACCTCGGCCGCACCGCCGCGAGCCACGCGGCGCGGCCCGAGGTCCGGCCCGAGCCCGCGCCGGAGCCCATGCCGGGCCGTCTCGGCCGTCGTCCGCGTACCGTTCCGTCCGCTTCGCGGCGGTCCGTTCCTCGGCGTCACCGCGCGTCGCCTTCCTCTTCCGGTCCCGCTCCGCCGTCCGTCGCCGACGACTCCGACTCCGGCTCCGCGCCGTTCTTCGGCAGTCGCAGGACGAACATCGCGCCGCCGTCCGGCACATTCGCCGCGGTGATGTCACCGCCGTGGATATGGGCGTTCTCCATCGCGATCGACAGTCCCAGACCGCTGCCCTCCGAGCGCGGCCGGGACGCGCTCGCCTTGTAGAAACGGTCGAAGACATGCGGCAGGACGTCCTCGGGGATACCGGGCCCGTGGTCCCGTACCTCGATGACGAGGGAGCCGTCCTCCGTACGTACCGCCACCCGGACCGGCGAGCCGCCGTGCTTGAGCGCGTTGCCGATCAGATTCGCCATGATCACATCGAGCCTGCGCGGATCGAGCCGCGCCATGATGCCGCGCTCCGCGTCCAGCTCCACCGCGTCCAGCCAGGCCCGCGCGTCGATACAGGCCGTGACCTGGTCCGCGACATCGACGTCGTCCAGGACGAGCCGGGCCGTACCCGCGTCGAAGCGGGTGACCTCCATCAGATTCTCCACCAGGACATTGAGCCGCCGGGTCTCGCTCACCACCAGCGTCACGGCGGGCGCGATCATCGGGTCGAGACTGTCGGCCTCCTCCTCCAGCACCTCCGTCACGGCGGTCAGCGCGGTCAGCGGCGTACGCAGCTCATGGGACATGTCGGCGACGAAACGGCGGCTGGACTCCTCCCGCGCGCTCATGTCCGCGACCTTCTTCTGCAAGGACTCCGCGGCCTTGTTGAACGTACGCGAGAGATCGGCCAGCTCATCCGTGCCCGTCACCCGCAGCCGGGTCCCGAACCGGCCCTCGCCGAGCTGCCGCGCCGCCTCGCCCAGCCGCTGCACGGGCTTGAGTACGGTCGTGGCGGCGGCCTGCGCCAGCAGCGCGGACCCGACGAGCGCGAGGGCCGTGGCGATGCCCAGCGACCAGGCGAGCGAGTTGAGATCCGCGCGCTCCTGGTCCAGGGACTTGAGGAGATAGCCGGTCGGACCGCCGCCGATGATCCGCGTACCGCCCACCAGATAGGGCGTACCGCCGAGCTCGGTGCGCAGCCAGAAGACGTGGTACGGGTAGGCGTTGCCGGAGGTGACCTTCTGCTTGCCGTTCACGGCCTGCTGGAGCGACTCCGGTACGTCGTCCAGCGTGAAGGTGTCCCGGTCGGAGGCGCCGACGACGGGCTTGCCCTCGGCGCGCTCGCCTATCAGCAGCACGCTGTAACCGGCGCTGCCGTCCGCCATCTGCTCGGCGGTGCTCTGGAGCTCGCTCTGGCTCGGCCACAGCGGCAGCTCCGCCGCCCGGTTCTGCATCTTCTGCTGGAAGTCGTTGAGCGCCGAGTCCTGGGTGCGGGTCAGCACGGCCTCGCGATTGAGCCAGTACGCGATCCCGGACGCGGAGACCGCCGCGGTCAGGGCCACCGCGCCGAAGACGACCACGAGCCGCAGCCGCAGACTGGTCCAGCGGAGCCCGGCCAGGATCGCCTTCTTCGTCGCGCCGCCCTTCTCCGCCGTACCGCCCTTCTCCGCCGTACCGCGCCGCGTAGCGCCTGCGCCTGTGCCGTTCTCCAGCGGGCCGTGCGGGCCGCGGTCCGGCCCGTCCACCGTGTGCGCCTCGCTCACGAAGGCGCGTCCAGCCGGTATCCCACTCCGCGCACCGTACGGATCAAGGTCGGCGAGGACGGTACGTCCTCCACCTTCGCGCGCAGACGCTGCACACACGCGTCCACCAGCCGTGAGTCGCCCAGATAGTCGTGCTCCCACACCAGCCGCAGGAGCTGCTGACGCGAGAGCGCCTGGCCGGGACGGCGGCTCAGCTCCAGCAGCAGCCGCAGCTCGGTCGGTGTGAGCTGGAGATCCTCGCCGTTCTTGGTGACGGTCATCGCGGACCGGTCGATCACCAGACCGCCGAAGGTCGCGGAATCCGTGGACTCCCGCTCACCGCGCCGCAGCACCGCGCGGATCCGCGCGTCCAGCACCCGGCCCTGCACCGGCTTGACCACATAGTCGTCGGCGCCGGACTCCAGGCCGACCACCACATCGATGTCGTCGCTGCGCGCGGTCAGCAGAATGATCGGCAGCTGGTCGGTGCGCCTGATGCGCCGGCACACCTCGAAGCCGTCGATCCCGGGCAGCATCACATCCAGCACGATCAGATCCGGCCGCTGCTCCCGCAGCAGTTTCAGGCCGTCCTCTCCCGTCGCCGCGGTGGCCACTCGGTGGCCCTGGCGTGACAGGGAGAGTTCGAGGGCCGTGCGGATGGCGTCGTCGTCCTCGATCAGCAACAGGAAAGGCACGGAGGTCATTCTGTCCCATGGGGGGACCACAGTTCGACAGTTGGAGCGCTCCCATACTTTTCGCACGCTCCGCGCAAGGTACGCCGCCCCCTGTGACAGGCCTGTGACAGTCGGCGGACAGCGCCATGAAACTGCCCCGGCAAGCTCTTGGGCACAGGGAACGAAGCAACTCCAAGCGACGGGGGGCGCGGGATGAACGCACTGCACGGCACGGCCTCGAACGCGGTGGTCACGCGTCTTCACGACGTTACGAGGAGCGATGTCACAAGGAACGGTGAGAAGTCCGGCGCCGTGAACGGGCGGGGGTGCGTTCGCGGCGCCGGGCGTCAGCACAAGCCGTCGTACATGACGGTGGTTGACGCGGACCTGGCGGGCAACGGGGGAGCCGCCACGTACGGGGAGGGCTCGGGGGAGCGGCGGCTCCCGGCGGAGAGGGCGGACGCCGAAGCGGCGTTCACCGCCTATGTCCAGGAGCGCCGCGCCTCCCTGTACGCCACCGCCTACCACCTCACCGGCGACCGGTTCGAGGCCGAGGACCTGCTCCAGAGCGCCCTCTTCTCGACGTACCGGGCGTGGGACAGGATCAGCGACAAGGCCGCTGTCGGCGGCTATCTGCGGCGCACCATGACCAATCTGCACATCAGCGCCTGGCGCAGGCGCAAGCTCAACGAGTATCCGACGGAGGAGCTGCCGGAGACGGCGGGCGACACCGACGCGATGCGCGGCACGGAACTGCGCGCGGTGCTCTGGCAGGCGCTCGCCCGCCTTCCGGAGCTCCAGCGCACGATGCTGGTACTGCGCTACTACGAGGGCCGCACCGATCCGGAGATCGCGGACATCCTCGGCATCAGTGTCGGCACGGTGAAGTCGAGCATCTGGCGGTCACTCCGCCGGCTCCGCGAGGACGAGGTCCTCAGCTTCGGCCGTGACGAGGAGGAGTCCTTCGGCGAACTGGTCGCCTGAGGGCCGCAGGGGGAAACACGGGGGAGCACAGGGGAACACGGGGGACACGGGGAAAGGTGGGGGGCCCGCGGTCTCGGGGGAGACGGCGGGAGTACGGGGGAAAGCACGGGGAGCACGGGGGAGAACTCGTGGGTCGTGGGGGCCCACGGGGATCACAGGGAAAAGAAGCGGGACCGTACAGGACCGGGGGGTCTTGTACGGTCTTGCTTTTTGCGCTTTTCGCGCCTGAACCGTCGCCGCTCTCGCGGAGGTGGTTGCTCGCCGTGGGGGTTGCTCAATGGCCGCTTGCGGTTTGGCTGGGCGCGGGTGCAGGGCAGGGCGCGGCATTGTGTACCGCAGCCGCGGCGGTGATACGGCCCAGGGCCTCCGCCTTGCCGCATGGATACGCGCCCAGGGCCGTCTGCCGGGCGACGATCGCGCGTTCCGCGCGCATCAGCCGCCAGCCGCGCCGCAGCAGGAACCCGACCGACTTCCGTCCCTCGCGCAGATCGCGCAGCAGCCGCCGCCGGAAGGTGGTCGAGGGCCGGCCGCGCAGACAGAGCGCGTCGGCCAGTACGCCCGACTCCCGGCAGCGCGCGACGATGTCGGCGGCGAAGATGCCCTCCGCGAGGAAAACGGGCGTGTGCGCGATGTCGAGCGCCTCCGTGTCCACGCGGGCGCTGGTGGCGATGGAGTAGACGGGAACGGTCGTACGGCCCGTACGGCACAGCTCCTCGATCGCCGCGACGGCGGCGTCCGCGTCCCAGGACTGGGCGGAGTCCCAGTCGATGTCCGTACTGTCCGGGACCAGCGGCAGCGTCGGGTCGTCGCCCTCCTTGTAGAAGTCGTCGAGGCGCAGCACGGGCAGGCCCGTACGCGCGGCGAGGGAGGACTTTCCGGAGCCTGACGGGCCTGCGAGCAGAACGACTCGGGCCGGATGGGAAGGAGAGCTCACGGGACACCAGTGTGCGGCATGGATCCGTGCAGGGAACCACCCGGGTGTACGGATCCACGACGGATCATGGCGAACCGATGACAAATCGGTGTGGAACGATCTTGGGCCGAGCGGTCCTGATGGGGTGTCACACCGCATCTCCACGCGGCCGGGAGTCGTTAGAGGACAGGACATTCCACTCGGCCAGGCAGGAAAACTCATGGCACGTCATGCAGCTCCCACCTCCCGGCGCCGCGCTCTGCTGCGCGCCGGTCTGACCGTCACCGCGGCGGGTGCGGCCCTCGGCCTGGGCGGTATGCCCGTCGCCGTGGCGTCGGCGACGGACAGCGACCTCCAGCTCGCCGAGGCGGGCGCGGCGTCGGGCCAGGCCCTCACCGGCGCGCTCACCCACTCCACCACCGGCGCCCTGGCCCCGATCACCAAGCTCCGCCTCAACCCCCTCTCCGGCACCGGCGTCGACCCCCTGGACAACGCGGTGGGCACCCAGATCGCCGACTTCAAGCCCCTGTCCACGGCCGCACTGACCGACCCCCTCACCAAGGGCGGCGGCGCCCTCCAGGACCTGCCCCTGGCGGGCCCGGCGCTGAAGCTACTGCTGCCGGCCCCATCGGCCTGACGGTCAGGTGACGCGGCCGAGGTGGGTGACGAGGATCCGGATGACGTCGTCATCGATCAGATAGAGGATGCGGTAATCGCCGATGTGCAGGCGCAGCACATCATCCGATCCATACGGGATCGAGTTGGCAGGGCGTGGTTCCGCTGCGAGCGTGTCCACGGTTTCGTACACGGCCGAGAGTCCGACCGGATCGTCCTTGAGGAAGCGGAGAGCCGCATTCGTGGCGCGTGGCTCCCAGATGATCTCGTAGGTCACTTACCGCAGCCCCAGCATGCGGCCGACTTCGTCGTGCGGGATGCCCGGCTCCAGCGTGCCGCGCTCCTTACGGAGCTGATACTCGGCCACCGCGAGAGCGTCCTCCAGATCTGCCAGATCCTGCGGGTTGATCAGTATGGCCGCCACATGCCCGTGGTCGGTAATGGCGATCCGTTCGTGCGAGTGGGCTGTCCGCCGCACGAGCGTGCCGAAATTGGCGCGGGCATCGGTCATGGCGTAGGTGTCAGTCATGTGCAGAAGAGTACGGCTCTGCCAAGTAGTGAGCACTGAAAAGGCCCCGCTTTCTACCGAATGAGTGAAAGCGGGGCCCTGGCCGTGTGAGGTCTCCCTGGCGTCAGTACGACGAGCCCGAGGCGCCCAGGCTGCCTGTGGGGTGCCAGACCGTTTTGGTTTCGAGGAAGGCCGTCAGGCGGTGGGTGCCCGGGTCGGAGCGCCAGTCCGTGGCGTGCGGGCGCAGGACTCGTTTGAGGTTGTCCGCCGCCGCGATCTCCAACTCCTTCGCCAGGACCGCGTCCGCGCCGGTCAGGTCGATCCCGTTGACGTCCTGGTGTGCGGCGAGCGGGGCCGCGATCTCGGCGGTGCGTCCCGACAGGACGTTGACGACTCCGCCCGGAAGGTCCGAGGTGGCCAGCACCTCGCCCAGGGAGAGCGCGGGCAGCGGAGACCGCTCGCTCGCGACGACGACCGCCGTGTTGCCCGTGGCGATCACCGGCGCGACGACCGAGACCAGGCCCAGGAAGGACGAGTCCTGCGGCGCGAGGACGGTGACGACACCGGTCGGCTCCGGCGTGGAGAGGTTGAAGAACGGTCCCGCCACCGGATTCGCCCCGCCCACGATCTGCGCGATCTTGTCGGTCCACCCGGCGTACCAGACCCAGCGGTCCACCGCCGCGTCCACCGCCGCCGAGGCCTTCTGCTTCGACAGCCCCTCCGCGTCCGCGACTTCCCGTACGAACTGGCCCCTGCGCCCCTCCAGCATCTCCGCGACGCGGTACAGCACCTGGCCGCGGTTGTACGCTGTCGCGCCCGACCAGCCGCCGAACGCCTTGCGGGCCGCGACGACCGCGTCCCGGGCGTCCTTGCGCGAGGACAGCGGGGCATTGGCCAGCCAGGCGCCCTTGGAGTCGGTCACTTCGTACACCCGGCCGCTCTCGCTGCGAGGGAACTTGCCCCCGACGTACAGCTTGTAGGTCTTGAAGACACTCAGTCGCGTCTCATCGACAGTGCTCATCAGCGCTCGCCCTCCGGGCTCGACGGGGCCAGATACGCCTCTAGACCGTGACGGCCGCCCTCACGGCCGTAACCCGACTCCTTGTAGCCGCCGAAGGGCGAGGTCGGGTCGAACTTGTTGAACGTATTGGCCCAGACGACGCCCGCCCGGAGCCTGCTCGCCACCGCCAGGATGCGGGAGCCCTTCTCCGTCCAGATGCCCGCCGACAGGCCGTACTGCGTGTTGTTGGCCTTCGCCACGGCCTCCTCGGGCGTACGGAACGTCAGCACGGACAGCACCGGGCCGAAGATCTCGTCACGGGCGATGGTGTGCGCCTGCGTGACGTTCGTGAAGAGCGTCGGCGCGAACCAGTAGCCGGAGGACGGCAGTTCACACGCCGGCGACCAGCGCTCCGCGCCCTCCGCCTCGCCCGTCTCCGCCAGCGCCGTGATACGGGCGAGCTGCTCGGCGGAGTTGATCGCGCCGAGGTCGGTGTTCTTGTCCAGCGGATCGCCGACACGCAGCGTGGAGAGCCGTCGCTTGAGCGACTCCAGTACCTCGTCGTGGACCGATTCCTGGACGAGCAGCCGGGAGCCCGCGCAGCAGACCTGACCCTGGTTGAAGAAGATCCCGGTGACGATGCCCTCGACGGCCTGGTCGACGGGCGCGTCGTCGAAGACGATATTGGCGCCCTTGCCGCCCAGTTCGAGCGTGGCCTTCTTGTCCGTACCGGCGATCTCGCGCGCGATGGCCTTGCCCACGGCGGTGGAACCGGTGAAGGCGATCTTGTCGATGTCCGGATGCGAGACCAGCGCAGCGCCCGTACTGCCGTCACCGGTCACGATATTGACGACGCCCTTGGGGAGTCCCGCCTGACGGCAGATGTCCGCGAAGAAGAGCGCGGAGAGCGGAGTCGTCTCGGCGGGCTTCAGCACCAGGGTGTTGCCGGTGGCGAGCGCCGGTGCGATCTTCCAGGCGAGCATGAGCAGCGGGAAGTTCCACGGGATGATCTGGCCCGCGACACCGAGCGGCCTCGGATCCGCGCCGAGCCCGGCGTGCCCGAGCTTGTCGGCCCAGCCCGCGTAGTAGAAGAAGTGGGCCGCGACCAGCGGGAGATCGGTGTCCCTGGTCTCCCTGATCGGCTTGCCGTTGTCCAGGGTCTCCAGGACCGCGAGCTCGCGCGAGCGCTCCTGGATGATCCGGGCGATACGGAAGAGATACTTGGCGCGCTCGGCGCCGGGCAGCGCCGACCACTTCTCGAACGCCTTACGGGCGGCCCCGACGGCCCGGTCGATGTCCTCGGCGCTCGCCTGCGCGACCTCGGAGAGCACCTCCTCCGTCGACGGCGAGACGGTCTTGAAGACCTTGCCGCCGGCCGCCTCGGTGAACTCGCCGTCGATGAACAGCCCGTACGACGGCGCGATGTCGACGACGGCGCGGGACTCGGGCGCCGGTGCGTACTCGAATACAGAACCCATGGTGATCAGTCCACCGTCACATAGTCGGGGCCGGAGTAGCGGCCGGTGCTGAGCTTCTGACGCTGCATCAGCAGATCGTTCAGCAGGCTGGAGGCGCCGAAGCGGAACCAGTGGCTGTCCAGCCAGTCCGCACCGACGGTCTCATTGACCAGCACCAGGAACTTCACCGCGTCCTTGCTGGTGCGGATACCGCCCGCGGGCTTCACACCGATCTGTACGCCGGTCTGCGCGCGGAAGTCCCGTACGGCCTCCAGCATCAGCAGTGTGTTGGCGGGCGTGGCGTTGACGCCGACCTTGCCGGTCGAGGTCTTGATGAAGTCCGCGCCCGCGATCATGCCGAGCCAGGAGGCACGGCGGATGTTGTCGTACGTGGACAGCTCGCCGGTCTCGAAGATGACCTTGAGCCGGGCGGCGCCTGCCGCCTCCTTCACCGCGCGGATCTCCTCGTACACCTTGAGGTAGTGACCGGCGAGGAACGCGCCGCGGTCGATGACCATGTCGATCTCGTCCGCTCCCGCAGCCACGGCGTCACGGGTGTCCGCGAGCTTCACCGCGAGCGAGGCCCGGCCGGCCGGGAAGGCGGTCGCGACGGACGCGACCTTCACCGCGGACCCGGCGAGCGCGGCGACCGCCGTCTCCGCCATGTCCGGATAGACACAGACGGCCGCGGTGGCGGGTGTCGTACGGTCGGTCGGATCGGGCCGCAGGGCCTTGGCGGCGAGCGCCCGGACCTTGCCCGGGGTGTCCGCGCCTTCGAGCGTCGTCAGATCGATCATGGAGATGGCGAGATCGATGGCGTACGCCTTGGCCGTGGTCTTGATCGAGCGCGTCCCGAGCGAACCGGCACGCGCCTCCAGGCCGACGGCGTCGACACCGGGCAGCCCGTGCAGGAAACGGCGCAGCGCGCTGTCGGACGCGGTCACGTCGGCGAATGCGTGGGTGATGGTGGGCATGGTCACCAGAGGAGCATATCTACGCGCGTAGCGACCTGTACAGGGGTGAGTCCGAGCTGTGACCGGGGTCCGTGGAGGGTTTACGGACGCGTACGGCAGAATCGGGCATATGACGAGTCCAGCGCCTCAGCCCTCCGAGCCGACCCACCGCGACCGTGTCTTCCGGTCGGGCGGCGGGATCCTCGGCGGGATCCTGCTGCTGGCGGTTGTGGCCTGGCTCGGCGTCGACGCGCTCGTCTGGGGCACGGACCGCACGCCGTGGCTGGCGCTGGCCGGTCTCCTCTTCGCCGTACCGCTGATCGTCGCGTTCAGCCTGCGCCCGGCCGTCTTCGCCGGGAACGACCGGCTGCGGATCAGAAACCCGTTCCGGACCATCACACTGCCCTGGGGGACGGTGACGGGCATACGGGCCGTGTACTCCTGCGAGGTCTTCACCGAGAACGACGGGAAGTTCCAGCTCTGGGCCGTCCCGGTCTCCCTGCGCCAGCGCAAGCGCGCCAACCGCTACCAGGACCGGCTGGCCCACACCTCGGAGACCCTCGACCCGGCGAAGCTGGCGCTCGCGGACCGCGCGGTCACGGAGCTGCGCGAACTGTCCGAACAGGCCACGACCCGGCCGACGGCCCAGGGCACCCCGACGATCCGCTGGGCGTACGAGGTGATCGCGCCGACGCTCGCGGGCCTGGTGCTCCTGATCGTCCTCCTGGCCACGGGCTGACCGGCCCCCGGCTTTCGTCCTCAATCGCCGGACGGGCTGGTTTTTCCGGCCTGCGGCCGGAGTGCGGCGAGGAGCTGGCCCCCTCCGAGCAAGAGCCCGACACCGGGGGCGGACGGTTCCGTCCTCAATCGCCGGACGGGCTGGATGTGCGCCCGGCACCGGGCGGGAAGCCGGGGTCCGGGCGGGAGGGGGTCGGGGTCGGAGGAGGTGCGTGTCCGGACACTAAAGCGTGATTT